>JAGOEF010000008.1:12482-20083 GCA_017997855.1 Bacteroidales bacterium | reverse complement strand
CTGCAATGCAGGGCTATTGTCTGATTCGACAGGGGGAAGCTGGGCATCGTCGCCACAGAGAATGAGGCGGCAACCCGAACCATTGTTGACAAATTCCATAAGGTCGCTGAAAAGGCATCCCGATCCGAAGAAGCTCCCCGAGTAGCTGCTGTCGGAAATCATCGAGGCCTCATCGACCACGAAAACTGTGTTTTTATATTTGTTGAAGTTCAGCGAAAAACCCTTCTCCACATCGCTTTTTTTATTTTGCCGGTAGATGGCTTTGTGGATTGTAAAGGCAGGCTTACCGGCATAACCCGCCAACACTTTGGCTGCCCTTCCGGTTGGTGCCAGCAGCAACGAATTGATTCCAAAACCGGGCAATACCCGGATTAATGCGCTGAGAAGACTGGTTTTTCCGGTACCGGCGTAGCCCTTCAGTATATAAATCTGTTGCTGATTTGAAGAAGAAAGGAATATAAATAATTTAGCAATAGCATCGAGCTGCCCTGAGGTGGGTTCATGCTGTAAACTGCCGGTGAGGGTATCGAGAAAAAACTTTTCGGTCATTGCACGAAATTGCAAATAATTTATGAGGTTTTAATTAAAAAAAATATAATTTTGTTGGTCAAAACTTTTTAAAATTGAAGCAATGAAAATAGTTAACATTCTGATTAAACTTTTATTACTGGTAGCTGCGATTGTGTTGGTATATCTCATTGTTGGCGGCATCCGCAAACCTATTGATTTCGAAAAACAGCGTGCCGAAAGGTATAAACAAACCATCGAAAGACTGATTGATATCCGAACGGCTCAGGTAGCGTATAAGAATCAATTTGGCTACTACACCCCTTCGTTCGACACCCTTATTGGTTTTGTTAAAACGGCAAAAATGCCTATTGTAAAAGCCATTGGAATGTGTCCTGATACGCTTACCGAAAAACAAGCCTTGAAATTGGGTCTGATTCAGCGCGACACAATATATATTCCGGTGATGGACACCTTATTTAAACACATTAAGTACCCGATTGAAGAGCTTGGAAATATTCCTGTGGGTACCAAAATAAGATTTCGCATGGATACAGCCACTATTATGACCGGGTCGAATGTGGCCGTTAAAGTTTTCGAAGCCAAAGCAAGTAACTGGGACATTCTCGAAGGTCTCGAAAGGCAATATATAATTAACTATAATGCTGAGAAAGACTCTGTGTTGAAGGTAGGCAGCCTCGAAACCGCCAACAATAACGCCGGTAACTGGGAATAAGCTTAGCGCCTGTATGAATGACCAATTTCAAAATCGAAGATATTGAGTTAAGAAACACCGATTCAAAGAATTTGGAAATGTCCGTCAGTGTAGCTCCTGACGGACTTTCTTTTTGTCTCTATCACCGAAGCGAAAACAAATTTTTGGCTCTGGGTCATCTGGCTGAATGCAACACTCCTGAATTACAACAAGAATGGTTTGTAAACAGCAGCGAAGCCAAGCACGATTACCTCTCGCTGCGCCTGGTGGTATGCACAGCCCGCAGCCTGATTGTTCCGGCAGCTGTGTTCCGTGAAGCATCGTGCGAGTCGGTTTTCGATTTGCATTTCGGTGATCATCAGGGCTACCGGGTGATGTGGCATCATCTGCGGAAAACCGAAAACTTCTGCGTTTTCGCCATTGAAGAAAACCTGTTTGCAAGCATACAGAAAAAGTACCAACGGGTAATATGGATGAATCAGGCATCGCCCCTCATCGAAAATAATATCACGCGCCTCAGACTCAACAGCGAGAAACCTGCACATACAATACACGTTAATATGTACAGTGATTTCTTCGACCTGATGTGTTGCTCCGGCGATAAATTATTGCTGTACAATAGCTTCCGGTTTAAATCGGCTAACGACATAGTGTATTTTGTGCTGAGTGTTTTTGAGCAATACCGTCTGAATCAGGAAAGCACCCATGTAATTTTTTCGGGCATCATCGAGAAAGACAATCTGGCGATAATCAAATTAAAGAAGTTTATTTCGCTGGTGTATTTCGAAAGCCGGAATTCAGCCTTCAACTACTTCTATAAGTTTCAGGACATTCAATCACATCATTTTTATAATCTGCTCAACAGTGTAGAATGCGAATAGTTTCGGGCATATTGCGGGGGAGGCAGATTAACCCGCCTCCGGGTTTTGACGCACGGCCTACCACCGACTTTGCCAAAGAATCGTTGTTCAACATTTTGAATAACCATTTCGATTTTGAGGATTGCGACGCACTCGACTTGTTTGCCGGCAGCGGAAATATCGGGTTTGAACTGTATTCGCGGGGCTGCAAATCGGTGAGTTCGGTTGAGATGAATCCGAAATATGTTCAGTTCATCGAAAACTGCATTAAAAATTTTGATTGCGCCGGAATGCAGGTAATAAAAGCCGATGCCTACCGCTATTTGAAAACTACCCCGCGTAAGTTTGATATAATCTTTGCGGATCCACCATACAGTAAGGCGCGTTACGACAACATTCATCAAGCGGTTTTCGAAAAGGAAATTTTGAAAACAGGCGGGCTGCTCATTCTGGAGCACAACAATGATGTTGATCTGAGTCATCTGGCATATTATCGAGAGACACGAAAATATGCCGGTGTACAATTCAGTTTTTTCGGCGTTAAAAGCGGTGAATAATTTTTTTCGGAAAGCTTATAAAATTCATGGGTTTTTTGAATTTGAAATGTTACATTTGGCTATTAACAAAATGTGTTACCTGAATTACTAATACAATGGATTTAATCAATCAAATCAAAGAAAGCGCCAAATCGAAAAAGATGCGCATTGTGCTTCCCGAAGGCACCGAAGAAAGAACCCTTAAAGCAGCCGATCAGGCCATCGAAGAAGGGCTTGCAAGTATTATTCTTATCGGCAATAAGGATGAGATTATGGGCATGGCTACAAATTTTGGTCTGAAGCACATCGACAAAGCCAGCATTGTTGATCCGAAACAACATGCAAAAAAAGCCGCTTACACCCAATTGTTGTTCGACATTCGTCAGAGCAAAGGTCTGAGTATGGAAGAAGCCGGCAGGCTGGTAGAGAATCCCTTGTATCTGGCTGTTTTGATGATTAAAGCCGGTGATGCCGATGGTGAAGTAGCCGGAGCCGATAATGCCACAGGTGATGTGTTGAGGCCTGCATTTCAGATTGTAAAAACCATGCCGGGTATATCGGTCGTATCGGGTGCATTTATCATGATACTGAACGACAAGGAATTTGGCGAAAACGGCGTTATGGTATTTGCCGACTGTGCAGTACATCCCGATCCCACAGCTGCCGAGCTTGCGCAGATTGCCGTGGCCACCGGAAAGACCACCCGCGCCATAGCAGGTTTCGAACCACGCATTGCCATGCTGAGTTTCTCGACCAAAGGCAGCGCAGCACATGCCATGGTTGACAAGGTTGTTGAAGCCACACGCATAGCCAAAGAAATGGCTCCCGACATGATGATAGAGGGCGAATTGCAATCGGATGCAGCCATTATACCGTCGATCGGTCAGAAAAAAGCACCGGGAAGCCCCATAGCCGGAAAAGCCAACGTATTGGTATTCCCGACACTTGAGACCGGAAACATTGCTTACAAACTCGTGCAGCGTCTGGCACATGCCGAAGCCATCGGGCCTGTGCTTCAGGGTATGGCTGCCCCTATCAACGACCTGTCGAGGGGTTGCTCGGTAAGCGATATTGTAAACCTGATTGCCATCACAGCCAATCAGGCAGCCGCAAAGTAAAATTTCTATTATTCACCACATAACTGTAATACAAATGAAAATTCTTGTACTGAACTGCGGGAGTTCGTCGATAAAATACCAGCTCCTCGACATGCAACACGAAGCCGATTTGTTGGCAAAGGGACTTGTTGAAAGAATCGGTTTACCCGAAGGTTGCCTTTCGCACAAAGGACCCAACTGTAAAGCGCTCGATTTGAACAAACCCATTCCGGACCACACGGTAGGTATCCGCTTGATACTCGACGTGCTTACCGCACCCGAAACCGGCGTTTTAAAGAGTCTCGACGAAATTGATGCAGTGGGTCACCGCGTTGCCCATGGCGGCGAATATTTCGATGCCAGTGCCTTTATCACAGCCGAAGCCCGTTCCAACATCGAGAAGTGCTGCAGTCTTGCCCCGCTTCACAATCCGGCCAACCTGAAAGGTATAGATGCCATGAGTAACCTGCTGCCTCAGGTACCGCAGGTAGCGGTGTTCGATACATCGTTCCACCAGACCATGCCCGACTATGCATTCTTCTATCCCCTACCCTATGAATACTACGAAAAATACAAAATCAGAAGATACGGATTCCATGGTACAAGCCATAAATTCGTAGCCGAAAAAGCCTGCAAAATTCTGGGGTGGAACTTTAAGGAAAAGAAAATCATCACCTGTCATCTGGGCAACGGAGCTTCGATTTGTGCCATCGACAATGGAATATCGGTTGATACCAGCATGGGTTTCACCCCGGTGGAAGGTTTAATGATGGGAACCCGCGTGGGTGATCTCGACCTCGGAGCCATGCTGCATATCATGAAAATGGAGAACACCGACCTGGAATCGGCCAACAATCTGATAAACAAGAAAAGCGGACTTCAGGGTTTTTCGGGTGTGTCGTCCGACATGCGCGACCTGATGGCAGCCGGTAAAGAAGGAAACAAACGCGCCGAAACAGCCATCGAAATGTTTGCCTATCGCGTAAGAAAATATATTGGCGCTTATGTGGCTGCCATGGATGGAATCGACCTGATTATTTTCACCGGAGGAATTGGCGAAAATGCATGTTTTGTGCGCGAACGTGTTGCTAAATACCTGTCGTTTATCGGCGCCGGATTCGATGCAGAAGTGAATGCAGGGTTACGTGGCACCGATGGTTTAATTTCGACTGCCGATTCTAAAACCAAAATCATGGTAGTAACCACCAACGAAGAACTGGTAATTGCCAACGACACCAAACGTATTGTTTCCTCGATAAAGGTAACTCATTGATAAAATACAACTTACAAGAAAGCGCAGCGGTGAAAACTACTGCGCTTTTTGTTTTTTGTAATTAGTAAAATATTCCTATTTTTAGACTTCTTTTTCGAAACAAATTAAAACGGATATACAATGGCTTTAACAAAACTAAACGAACTCATCGGAATTGCGAAGCAAAAGGGTATGCGCCGAATGGCAGTTGCTGCATCGGCCGACAAACACGTTCTCGAAGCAGTGCATAAGGCAAGTAAAGAAGGGATTGTTGATCCGATTTTCATCGGAAACAAAACCCTTACGCTGCAATACGCATCAGAACTTGGCTTTCAGATAAGACCCGAAAGTATTATTGACGAACCCAACGACACGGCTGCCAGCAAACTGGCTGTCAGTCTGATACGCGAAGGAAAGGCTGACCTGTTGATGAAGGGTATGGTAACAACTGCAGTGCTACTTAAGGCAGTGCTTGACAAAGAAAACGGCTTGCGCGTAGGTGACACATTGTCGCATTTGGCGGTGTTTGAATCGCCCTATTATCATAAACTTATCGGAGTAACTGACGCAGCCATGAATGTAGCCCCTGAATTTCAAGAGAAAGTGGCCATCATCAACAACGCGGTAGAGGCCATGCGCGGTATTGGTATCGATAAACCCAAAATCGCCATTATCGGTCCTGTTGAAGTGGTGAACCCCAAAATTGAATCGACGGTACACGCTGCCATGCTTACACAAATGAACCGCAGGGGACAAATTGCCAACTGTCTGATTGATGGTCCTCTGGCATTAGACAATGCCGTTTCGAAAGAAGCCTGTGCGCAGAAAAAAATTGTCACCGAAGTGGGTGGAGACGCCGACATACTGGTAGCACCTGAGTTGAACGCCGGAAATATCATGTATAAATCGATGGCATTTCTCGGAGGGGCTGTTCTTGCAGCAGCTATACTGGGTGCACGCTGTCCTATTGTTCTCACCTCGCGTGCCGACTCCGAAGAAACCAAGCTGCTCTCGATAGCTTTTGCTGCAGCTATGATGAAATAAGCAGAATCACATAAACAAAACAAATACATGACTAAATTCAGAATCTTAGCCATTAATCCGGGCTCAACATCCACGAAAATTGCTGTTTTCGAAAACGAAGAAAAGGTTTTTCAAAAGAATATAAAGCACAGCACCGAAGAGCTTGAGCCATTTAAAACCATTGCGTCGCAATATGAGTTCCGTAAGGAAACCATTCTGAAAGAACTTCAGGAAGCAGGTCAGGATATTAAAAATATCAACATCATTGTTGGTCGCGGAGGACTTATTCATCCTGTAACCTCTGGAATATTCGAGGTAAACGAAGCCATGAAACGCGACCTTTTCAACCCACCCATGGGCGAACATGCGTCAAACCTCGGAGGGCTTATTGCTGCTGATATTGCCCATAGTCTGGGAAATGTAAAGGCCTTTATTACCGATCCGGTGGTAGTTGACGAAATGCGCGATATTGCCCGTGTAGCCGGTCACCCACTGTTTACCAGGGTATCGATTTTTCATGCACTGAATCAGAAAGCCATTGCACGCAGGTATGCCAAAGATTTGGGCAGGAAGTACGAAGACCTGAACCTGATTGTGGTTCATCTGGGCGGTGGTATTTCGGTGGGTGCGCACGAAAAAGGCATGGTGGTAGATGTTAACAATGCATTGAATGGCGAAGGTCCGTTTTCGCCGGAACGTTCGGGCGATTTGCCGTCGTGGCAGCTGGCTAAACTCTGTTTAAGCGGCAAGTACACCGAAGCCGAAATCAAAAAAATGATAACCGGACTGGGCGGATTTGTGGCCTATGTGGGCACCAACGATGCCTATGAAATTGAAAAGCGCTGCAACGAAGGCGACACAAAAGCACAATTCTATTCAGATGCCATGGCCTATCAGGTGGCTAAAGAAATCGGGGCAATGGCTACCGTGCTCAAAGGCAAAGTTGATGGAATACTGCTTACCGGTGGTATTGCCTATAACAAACAGTTCTGCGGTTTTATCGAAGACATGACCGGATTTATCGGACCGGTAAAAACTTACCCGGGCGAAGATGAGATGCTGGCACTTGCGATGAATGGTCTGATGGTGCTTCGTGGAGAAATGGAACCCAAAGTTTACGACAAATAAAAATTCAGATATGAAAAGAATCATTAAAACCGACAAGGCACCCAAAGCCATCGGACCATACAGTCAGGCAACCGAAGTTAACGGAATGTTGTTTATTTCGGGACAAATTCCGTTGAATCCCGAAACGGGTATTATGCCCGAGGGAATTACAGCACAAACCGAGCAGGTAATGAAGAATATCGGAGCCATTCTCGAAGAAGCGGGTTACTGTTTTTCGGATGTAATTAAATCGACCTGTTTGCTTGCTGACATGGAGTATTTTAAACCCATGAACGAGGTGTATGGCAGGTACTATACCGAGAATCCACCGGCACGCGCTGCTTTTGCCGTGAAGGGACTCCCACTGGGCGCGCTTGTCGAAATTGAGACCATTGCTGCAAAGTAGGCAGGAACGCCCCTGTCATGCTGAGTAGTGGAGCGTAGCGGAACGTTAATTTATACTGAGCCTGCCGAAGTATCGAAGCATAGGCAGGGGTTACGGAG
>JAGOEF010000008.1:0-12382 GCA_017997855.1 Bacteroidales bacterium | reverse complement strand
TCGAAATTGAGACCATTGCTGCAAAGTAGGCAGGAACGCCCCTGTCATGCTGAGTAGTGGAGCGTAGCGGAACGTTAATTTATACTGAGCCTGCCGAAGTATCGAAGCATAGGCAGGGGTTACGGAGTAAACGACTGCGGATTCACCCTTCGATTACCGCTGCGCTACTCAGGGTGACAATCCCCTGTTATGCTGAGTAGTGGAGCGTAGCGGAACGTTAATTTATACTGAGCCTGTCAAAGTATCGAAGCAGAGGCAGGGGTTACAGAAAGCGACTTCGGTTTCACCCTTCGATTACCGCTGCGCTACTCAGGGTGACAATCCCCTGTCATGCTGAGTAGTGGAAAAAGTAACCCCATGTAACACTCACAAACTAAGTATCGAATTAAAAAAAAAGCCGGTGTTGTTGAACCGGCCTTTTTTTGATATGGTAGAAGGAATTATTCAGCCACTACTTCGAACTCGATTTCGACTTTAATGTCTTTATAGAGTTTTACGCTGGCGTGGTACATTCCCACTTCTTTAACGTCTTCTTCTTTGATTTTGATGTTTTTACGATCAACTTCGAATCCTGCATTTTTCAATGCTTCGGCGAGCATGATGGTATTCACCGAGCCGAAGATTTTTCCGGTAGAGCTAACTTTTGCACCTACTTTAAAAGCAGAAGCGGTAATTTTGCTGGCAAACGACTGGGCATCGGCGCGAAGTTTTTCTTCTTTGTGAGCCCGTTGTTTCATGTTTTCGGTATGCATCTTTTTTGCCGAAGCGGTAGCCATGACAGCCATTCCCTGAGGAATCAGGAAATTGTTGGCGTATCCGTCTTTCACTTTTACGATGTCATCTTTATGACCGAGATTGGCAACGTCTTGTTTTAAAATGATTTCCATAATGATTTCTGTTTTTCTATTTCAACATATCGGCTACATAAGGCAGGAGGGCCAGGTGGCGGGCGCGTTTAACGGCCTGAGCCACTTTGCGCTGAAACTTCAGCGAGGTACCGGTGATACGGCGCGGAAGGATTTTTCCCTGTTCGTTGAGGAATTTCTTCAGGAACACGGGATCTTTGTAATCGATATATTTAATACCGCTCTTTTTGAAACGGCAATACTTTTTCTTTTTCACCTCAACCGACGGTGGGGTCAGGTATCTGATTTCTGATTGACTTTGTGCCATGACTATTCCTCCTTAGTTTCTTTTTCCTGTTTCTTACTGCGTTTTTTCTCACTGTATTCAACGGCGTCTTTATCAAGCTTAAAGCTTAAGAAACGAATAATGCGCTCGTCGCGGCGGTATTCGGTTTCGAGTTTGCTAATAAAAGCTGAATCAGCCTTGAATTCGAACAGGTGGTAAAAACCTGTGGATTTTTTCTGGATCGGGTAAGCCAGCTTTTTCAAGCCCCAATCTTCTTCGTGCACTATTTCGCCCTCATTCGCCTGAATGATGCCGCGAAACTTGTCGACCGTTTCCTTCATCTGGGCTTCAGACAAAACGGGAGTAGCAATGAAAACGGTTTCATACTGGTTAATCATAGTTCTCGCTCTTTTTTGTTAATAAACTAGTTTTTAAATTGAGGTGCAAAAATAATTTATTTTTTTGAATTACCTAATACTGTGATAAAATTTCGGTTAAATGAAGACGCCCAGCGCAATATTTATATGCATATATTAGGATTTTAGGGGTTTTAAACCTGTAAGCAGAAAGAATTCCGGCTAATCGAATTGAGCTGAGGTATAATTAAATCGCAGCAAAGCTATGTATAAATGATGCCTCATTGCTTTCCAATCAACTCAAGCACGCCATTGATAAACGTTAGTGGGTGGGCCGGATTGCCGGGCACATACAAATCGACATGATTTTCATTAAGAAAGCTTCGGTTGATGGCAGGACTGTCGGAGAACATGCCACCACCAATGGCATCGCTGCCCACGAGGATTATCAGCTTAGGGTCGGGTGTTGCGTCGTAGCAGATTTGCAGGGCTTCGGCCATGTTTTGCGAAATGGGGCCGGTAATAACAATGCCATCGGCATGACGCGGTGATGCCACAAATTCGATTCCGTAGCGTCCCATGTCGAAATTCACATTACCGCATGCATTGAGCTCCATTTCGCAGGAATTGTCGCCGGCAGCCGAAACCTGCCTGAGTTTGAGGGAGTGTTTGAAGATTCGTCTTATTTCGGGTCTTACAGCGCCAAGGTCGAAACTGAGCTGCTCCTGCCCTGCCCTGACGATTAAATCGCTGCGGCGTGTAACGGCAATTTTATAGTCGTTGGTAAATTTGATTGTATCGGGGCAGGCAAACTGACATTCCTTGCAAAACACACACTTGCCCATATCGAGTCCGAAAGGTTCATCCACGAAAGCCTGCACGGGGCACAAGGCTTTCAGTCTGCTGATTTCGTCCGGAGTGATGGTTTTACTGATGACCGGCCTCCCACGAAACAGGGGGTTCAACTCAGCCCTTTTCAGGTTGGGAACATACTGCCAGCCATGGCTGCGCAGGATGTGCATTTCTTTAAGCATGGCGTAGCGTTTAGAGATCATAGCCGCAGTAACTCAGGTTAAACGATTTGTTGCATATCGGAAAGTCCGAAATTTCCTGATTGCGCACGGCAAGGGCCAGCGCCATCCAGTTGTGCAGCGACGGATCTTTCACCTTATAGTGTATCAGATTTCCATCAGCATCGGTAATGGCAGTATGGCAGAGTTCTCCGCGCCATGCCTCGGCCGCCGAAATGGCAAACGATGCGGGCCTGAGTCGGTAATCATACACCGGTGGGTTGACGTGATGCGGCATGGCCTCCCACTGTTTGCCCCACATATCAATCAGTTCCACCGATTGCTGCACCTCACGGTAGCGCAACATACCGCGCGCCAGTACATCTCCGGTTTCGAGGAGCACAGGCTGGTGATGAAAGCTGTTGTAATACTGAAATGGATGCGATTTACGTATGTCCCTGGCCAGCTGTGCGGTACGTGCAGCCATACCCACAGCACCAATGGTCAGTGTTTGTTCATGACTGAGTGAACCAATACCATCGAAACGTGCCAGCACGGTGGGTAAAGTATAGATGCGGTCGGCAATATCGAAATAGCGTTTTCCGGAATCGCCGAGCACGCGCCTGATTTCGCGAAGTATGTCGTCGCTGAGGGGATAATGGGTACCACCCGGCCGCACCAGGCCTTTGCCAAACCGGTTTCCGCACCAATATTGGGTAGTGTTGATAAACGTAGTACGCAGGGCTTCATTAACCACCTGTCCGAGCTGATAGGCTACATCGGCGCAAAGGGCAGCGGTATCACCAACATGTACGGCTATACGCTCGAGTTCGAGGCCCATACAACGCTCAAGCTGCAAATTTTGGGACACTTCGATACCGGCCAGCGACTCAATGAGCTGTGCATGCACCACAGACGAAGCCACCGAAGTATCACCGGCAATGCTTTCGCATAAGAGTGCCCGCTGCAGACCATTGCCCGGCGCTACAAGTTTTTCGGCGCCGCGGTGTTGGTATCCCAGGTGAATTTCGAGGTGTAGCACTTTTTCGCCGTTGCAGATGAAGCGGAAATGTCCCGGCTCGATAACCCCGGCATGTATCGGCCCCACACCCACCTCGTGGAGTTCCTCGCTGGGGATTGCATAGAAGGGATAGTTGTTCATATTACTATCCGGATTGTGGCGGTCGAATGGCCAGCGTACCGGTTTCAGCCAGGGGTGGCCATCGAAATTAATACCGAAGTTCTCGTGAATTTCGCGTTCAAATATATATAGCTGAGGGCATTCGGGAGTAAGCGAATCTAAAGAAGTAATGCTTTTCGGAGCCTCATGCGAGTAAAGCCTGATGCGATGTGTTTCGTCGCAGGCAATACAACAGATAAACCAATAACGATTACCATCTGCAACACCATAGTAATTGAGACAATGGTTCGCTGGCTGCCTGAGTTCATCGGTAACACAAGCCATAAAACGCGGATAATCAATCACCGGAATGTCGGACAAGGGAATTGTCTGTGCATTGCTAATATCGATAAAATCGTTACTGGTCATGGAATTAGTGGTTGGCTATGATTGAAATACCCTGACGGATGAGTTCGTCGAGAAAAGGCGGGCGATAGAAACACAGGGCAATTACCAGCATCAGAAACACAAACTGGGTAATGGTTTCGGCAGGGTGAATTTTTTCGGGATACTTATTGTAAATTATTTCGCGCGGTTCCGAAAAACAAATGTGCATAATTCTGACGCTCATGGCATAAACCACCACGCAGAGCAATAGCATGGTAATTACTGTCACAAACCAATAGTTACCGAAAATAAGTGCCTTAAAAATCATATATTCCGAAATAAACAAACCGGAAGGCGGAACCGCCAGCAAGCAGAACATTCCAATGATGAGTACCAGCGCACCGGCCGGATAAAGCCGCATGTAATTGCCTGAAGCATCAAGTTTCATGGTATTGAGCACCCGGTAAAGTTGACCCAGCTGGAAAAACATACTTGACTTAACGAATGAATGCATTATAAGCAACAGCACTGCGGCATAGTAGCCATAACCTCCCACCCCGAGGGCAATAGCCACCAGTCCGGCATTTTCGAGGCTCGAATAGGCGAACATGCGTTTGTTATGCTTTGCCTTGAGCATATATCCGGCAGCGACAAGTACCGACAGCACCCCTGCAATAAGCAGGATGTGATTCATCCAGCTGAAAATGGGCGTTGCCGACAAGGCAGCATAAATTCTGAAAATAATAATGAACCCCATGTTAACCATTGCTGTGGAAATAAGCGCACCCACCGGTGACGGAGCCACCGAATTGGCATCGATGCCTACGGTATGCATCGGGAAAATTTCCATTTTTGTGCTGTACCCGATAAAAATAAACACAAAGGCAATTTTGAGGTAAAGGGGGTCAACCAGAGAGGCTGCATTGGTAATTGCCGAAAACGACAAATCTGTAAAACCGCCCTGATTCATGGTAAAACCCAGGAAGAGTATACCCATATAAGCAAACGCAATCCCTACCGAGCAAAGGAAGATGTATTTCCAGGTAGCCTCAAGGGCATATTTGGTTTTTTCATGATAAATCAGTACCGATGCAAACAAGGTAGTGGCTTCCACCAAAATCCACACAACAGTGGCTTCGTTGGCCAGATAAGCTCCGGTGATGGTGGTGATTAAACCAATGAGTGCGGCATGGTAATAAAAGAATCGTCGGGTGATTCGGTTTTTAAAATAGCGGAACCCATGAAAAACCGCTGCGGGGAAAATTACCGAAAGCACCAGCAAAAACACCACACCCAGCGAATCGAAAGTGAAATAGGACAGTTCGGTCTGGTTCAGGTGCAGGTAAGCGTAAGATGCAAAAGCTGCCTGAACAAGCGAAAAAGTTATTATTGCTGCCTTGGCTATGCGTCGAAATTTTACAAAAACTGCAACGAGACTCAGTATGGCTGCTATGATGAAGTAATACAGAATCATGTCTTAGTTTTTTAATGAATTGAGATTATCGGCTTCAAGCTTGTTGAACTTGCTTCCTATTCGGTTTATTAATATTGAGATAATAAGCACACTGACAAAAATATCGAGCAGAATGCCGATGTTTATGAGCATGGTCATTTCGCTGCCTACCGACATTGAGAACATGAAAACGGCATTTTCGATAACGAGAAAACCAATCATGTGCGAGAATATCAGTTTATGATTCACCACCAATAGTACCCCGATAAACAGGGTGAACAGCGCAATAGTAAGGTACACCGTATCGATTTTCGGATTTTCGAGGGCATTTGCCATAACAATACTCAGCACGAGTGCCAGTAATGCAAGAATCAGGGAGTAGAAACCAGGCAACGATTTGTTGTGCACCTTGTACACACCTGTCCGGTTGATGATGGAATAGAGCAAATACGGTACAACGATGGTTTTAAAAATCAGGGTTTCGGCAAGAATAAAAATCAGGCTGGCAGTGTTCACCTCTTTCAGTTCGAACAGGGCAATACCCATGAGGAGAATCCCCTGAGCAGCAATCAGTTTGGCGTAGGTACGGAATCGCTCCGAGACACTAAGATATATCAGGCTTATGGCAAACAATATGATCAGGAAATTCAGCATGCTTTATTGAATCAGTTTTCCGGTTAATATCAGAATTACCACAAATGCGAGCAACGCAATGGCCGACAATGTAAGTATATATTGCGGATTCCGCCCCATTTTATTGCGCGCTCTGAAGGATTCATTCAGGCCAATTATGACAGCGAATATCAACTGTATTGCAAAAAACAACGAAACCTGCAGGTAAATATTCCATTCAGCCGGCACAAGCGCAGCACTCATCAAGGCACCATAGATTCCAAATTTCAGGTAAGTGCCGATGTGAATAAGTGCTTTATCGAAGCCACTGTTATCGAGAATCATCACCTCGTGAATCATGGTCAGTTCGAGGTGGGTTTTGGGATCGTCAACCGGCAGTCGGCTATTTTCAATCATGGCAATCTGCACGAGCAGGTAAAAGCTGATTACGCTGAATATCAACACATAATGATTGCCGGTAACATGAAACTGACTAAACATCTCGGAAAATGAGGTCAATCCTGTAAACATGGCAAAAGTTCCTATCAGAATAAAGAAAGCAGGCTCTACCAGCATCGAAAACAATGCTTCACGGTTTGCACCCATACCTTCGAAGCTACTGCCTGTGTCGAGTGCTCCGATAATGGTAAAAAACTTACCAAGAGCCAACATATAGGCAAAGAACACAAAATCGCCGCCAAAGGAAATCAGGGCATTCTGATTACCAAACGGAACCACAGAAATAGCCGCTACAATACTAGCCAGCGTGAGTGAAGGTGCAATTCTGAAAATCAAGCCGGAGGTAGTGCTAAAAACACTTCCCTTGCGCAACAGCACACCAATATCCCTGAGGGGCTGCAGCAAACCAGGCCCCCTGCGCCCTGCAGTAATGCTTTTCGTTCGGAGAATAATCCCCGGAAAAAGAACGGCTGCTATCAGTATCAGTATGATTCCGGGCATATCAAATCAGGTTGAAATAAGTTAACAAAAAGATGAGCAGCATAAAAACAAACGCATATAAAATATAGTGCTGAATCTGGCCGGTTTGCATCACTGCAATTTTTTTCAGCAACTCGAGTACCCTGTTAACCGGTGCGTCGGTGAGCCGCGTTTTAAACACGTCTTCCGAATGTGTCTCGAACGATTTGGCGGGTGGAAATATCTCGTCGTCGGTAATTGATTCGCTGTGCACGTTGTTGCGTATCAAAGGTTTGGCAAGCTTGTGGTAGTTATCGGCATAGGATGTGGCGGTATATTGCAGCTTCGGAGTGGCTGCCGTATAACCACAACCCCAGATAGGACCGGTACGTACAGTTTTTCGCTTGAGGTAATAATAACGTAGTACGAGCAAGGCCACGGCAACGAGAACAAACACTCCTGCCGCAAGGCTGATACCACTTAGGTTTGCAGCAATGGTGGCGAATTGCGAAGCATCAACCGGAAAAATATCTGCCACCACACCAAAAACCGGTTTCACAAACCAGGCCGAAGCCAAGCCAACCGCCACGATAAAAAAAACAGTTACAAGCTGCGGGAGAATCATTCCACGCGACACCTCAACGGCATCGGCCGCTTTTTGGCTGCGGGGTTCTCCGAGAAAAACAATGCCAAATGCCTTGGTAAAGCAAAAAATTGCCAATCCGCCAATTAAACTGAGTCCGATAATACTAAACAACAACAAAATAGCCTGATACAATCCGGCACCCGAAAGGCTCTGGAACATACCGTAAAAAATGAGGTATTCCGAAATAAATCCGTTGAAAGGGGGCAAACCGCAAATGGCCAGTGACCCCACAAGAAACAACAGTGCGGTATAAGGCATTTTCTTCATCAGACCACCGGTTTGTTCAATGTTACGAGTATGGGTGGCATGAAATACCGAACCTGCGTTAAAGAACAGCAGCGATTTAAACAACGAATGGTTAAGCACGTGGAGCAAGGATCCGCCGAAACCAAGCAACATCAACTGGGGATTGGCAATGGCTTTGCCAATAATACCCAGCCCCATACCCATTCCAATTATTCCGATATTTTCGATGCTGTGGTATGCCAGTAATCGCTTCAGGTCATGCTGCACAATGGCCATCATAACACCGAGTAAACCCGAAATGAGCGATAACACCAACACCACGACGCCAATTACGAGCAGGTCGGTCTGAACCGAAACCAACACCCTGAACATGCCATAAATACCCATTTTTATCATTACCCCCGACATTACCCCCGACACATGCGAGGGTGCAGCGGGATGTGCCTGAGGCAACCAGGTATGCAGGGGAATAAAACCGGCTTTAATTGCAAAACCGGCAAAGAACAACAGGAACAAAGGCCAGTTACTATGTCGTGTAAAATAAGCGGGCAGGGCATCGAAACTCATGCTCCCGGTATCTTTTTCAACCAGAATCAGGGCAATCATCAGAATTGCCATGCCCACATGCATCTGTATCAGGTAGTTGATACCCGTCTTCATAATATTACGATCTTCGGCGTCGAAAATCACCAGCAGGAAGGACGAAATGGCCATCACCTCCCACGAAATAAGAAATGACAAGCCATCGCGGCAACCCACCACAAGCAACATCGAAAAATAGAGCCACAGGTAAGCAAAGTAATGCATCGAAAAACTCAGTGCATTTTTTTCATTGTAATAGGGTTTCAGGTATCCACGGGCATAAAGTAGGCCCACAACAATGGTGATATTTACGACAATGATAAAAAATGCTGACAGCTTATCGAAAACAAGCATAAACACATTTGATATCATCGGTATATCAAGCGTCAATACCGAGAATTCGCGACTCCCGCTCAGCAAACTGACAGCCCAGAAGCTTGTAAGAGAAACCATGGCCAGAGCCAGCACCAATGCAAACAGGTAGTGCGCCCTTTTCGGAAGAAAAAATATCCCGAACGACAACAAAAGAACCGATATAAACACCAGTACGGCCATAAATCATTCTATGTTAACGGCAGCGCAAAATTAGGTTTTTATAATTATGATGCTAAAAATTCGTGATGTTTTTCAGCTATTTTGCTTTCTGGAAGTAATGAATATCATGGAAATCAAGATGAAATAAGAAATAAAGTATTTCTCAATCTGCAACAAACACTTTGCTGTGCTATTAATTCAAAAAAATGACATAATTTTGCAATGAGTTTTAATCGAATAATAATTGAGCTTTTGTTGAGTTAATACATAAGAATTTCCTGAAATTGAAACGAGTAATCCTGATAAGTATGCTGCTGTTTGTTGTCACCCTGGCAACAGCGCAACGCAGGCACCCCGAAAATCTGCCTAAGCTCGACTCTCAGGTGGCGCATTTTGGATACTCACTTGGCTTAAATATGATGAGCTTCACGATCAGACCATCGGCTGCATATATGTTGATGGACACGGTTTATGCCATCGAAACCGGACACTATGTGGGATTCAACATCAACATGATTGCCAATTTGCGTCTTGCCGAATACTTAGACCTTCGTTTTTTACCTGGTTTGATGTTCGGGCAACGTGATCTGGAATATAAGCTTCTTGAAGACAGCACTTTTCGCCGTCACAGCATGATGATTGAATCGACTTTTCTTGATTTTCCACTTTCGCTGAAGTATAAATCAGCGCGCCTCAATAATTTCAGGCCTTTTCTTATTGGCGGTGCATCGTTTCGGTACGACCTCGCAGCCCAGCGAAAAGTAGATCCTTCGGAATTACCCAAAATCAGGCTTAAACCCATCGATGTGTATTACGAGATCGGCTTAGGGGTTGACTTTTTCCTCGAGTATTTTATGTTCGGGGTTGAGCTCAAGGGCTCATTCGGTATTTTCAATATGGTGCAATACGACAATACAGAAATCACCAGGGCATACAGCCGTTTGAATTCTAAGTTTCTGGTGCTGTCGTTTCACTTCGAGGGTGGGAAAATCGACAAAATAAAATGGTGGGATTAGCATCATGAATCAAAACAGGTATGAACTGCAGATGCAACTTCCCCCCGAAGAAGCCTACAATACTGCATTATTAAAAAAAGCACTGGCTGCAAAAGCCGGAATTTCAGAATCAAGTATTTCGGATATGCAGCTTTCGAAACGTTCGATTGACTCACGCAAAAAAACACTTGTTCAATTTACCGTACACTATGCACTCGATGGACAATTACTACGGGAACAAAACCAAGATTTCCGCTTTAACGATGTAAGTCATGCAAAAAAACAGGTAATCATTGCCGGCGCGGGTCCAGCCGGATTGTTTGCAGCACTCAGGCTGCTAGAAGCCGGAATACGTCCGGTGATTGTCGAGCGCGGAAAGCCTGTTGAAGAACGCAATAAAGACATCGCTCTGCTCAACCGAAACGAAAGTTTTAACCCGGAATCGAACTACGCTTATGGCGAAGGTGGTGCCGGCACCTATTCCGACGGGAAATTGTACACCCGCAGCACCAAGCGCGGTAACCCGGAGAGAATTCTTCAGTTATTGCAATACTTTGGGGCCGAGCCGTCTGTTTTTATCGACACACATGCTCATATTGGCACCGACAAATTACCTGCAATTATTGTGGCCATGCGTAAAAAGATCGAAGCGTTTGGTGGCGTTTTCAGGTTTTCGGAAAAAATTACCGGTCTGGTGGTTAAGGATGACAAAATATGTGGGGTAAGCACAGGTTCTGGTGAAATTATCGACGGCGATGCCGTGATATGGGCTACAGGGCATTCAGCCAAAGACAACTACAGGATGTTGCAGAACCACGGCATCGAAATGGAAGCTAAGGGTTTTGCCATGGGGATACGCATCGAACATCCTCAGGAACTGATCAATACAATTCAATATAAAAAAGGATATAGCAAATTGCTCCCACCAGCCAGTTATTTTATTGCCAATCAGGTTAACCAACGGGGTGTATATTCGTTTTGCATGTGTCCCGGGGGCCAGATTGTAGCTGCTTCGACCGAAGAAAGCGGAGTGGTAACCAATGGCATGTCGAACAGCAAACGAAATTCAGCCTTTGCCAATGCAGGTTTTGTTACTGAAATTCGTCCCGAAGACATTGCCGGAAACGATGTATTCAGGCTGCTCGACTATCAGCTGCAACTCGAACACATGGCAAAACTCAACGGGGGCCTTAGGATGCAAGCCCCTGCTCAGGCATTAGCCGACTTTGCTGCCGGTAAAATATCGTCGAAACTACCAGCCTGCTCCTATCATCCTGGGGTGATTAGCTCACCCATGCATTTCTGGTTACCCGAAGAAATATCATCGCGGCTCAAACAGGCTTTGAAACATTTTGGCAAGTTTATGTACGGATTCCTGAGCAATGAAGCCATTGCAGTAGGTGTTGAGTCAAGAACCAGTTCTCCCATCAGAATTTTGCGCAACCGCGACACACTGGAGTCGGTAAGTTGTATGGGCTTTTACCCCTGTGGCGAAGGAGCCGGTTATGCCGGTGGAATTGTTTCGTCAGCTATCGATGGAGACAGTGTGGCACAAAAAATATCAGCCTCATTTCAACACTCAGGTCAATGAGAATCGATATCATCACCGTAATGCCCGAATTGCTGACCGGACCACTGGATCATAGCATTGTAAAACGGGCGCAAACGAAACAACTGGTCGAAATTTACGTGCACGACCTCAGGGAATACGGTTTGGGGAAACACCGTCAGGTAGACGATTATGTGTATGGTGGCGAGGCCGGTATGGTGCTTATGATAGAACCGGTGTTCAGGCTGCTTAACCAACTACGGGGAGAGCGAAATTACGATGCGACAATTTACACCTCACCCGACGGAAAGCCCTGGAATCAAAAAACAGCCAACCATTTTTCGACCTTTAGAAACATTATTATCCTTTGCGGTCATTACAAAGGTATCGATCATCGTATCCGTGAACATCTGGTATCCCACGAATTCTCGGTGGGCGACTTTGTACTCACCGGCGGAGAGTTGGCAGCAGCAGTTTTTGTCGATTCCATAGTCCGATTGATACCCGGTGCCATATCAGACGAGCAATCCGCACTCAGCGATTCGTTTCAGGATGACCTGCTGGCACCACCCGTGTATACCCGTCCTGCAGATTTTATGGGATGGAAAGTCCCCGATGTGCTATTGTCGGGAAATGCAGCTGAAATTGAAAAATGGAAAGATGAGCAATCGTTTGAAAGAACGCGCACACTCCGACCTGATTTACTGGATGAGTAAATAAACGGAAATATTTCTAGAAAAACCTGATTCTTCGCAACTAATAAATCCTTGCACCACAACGCCCCGGTAGAAATAGTCGTTTATTAACCGTTAAGTAACGGATAATTATTTTGATAAAAACTGG
>JAGOEF010000200.1 GCA_017997855.1 Bacteroidales bacterium | reverse complement strand
AATCTTCAGTCTCAATGCGACCGCGTATTACGCCAGGCACCGGATGTGTGTATGACATACCAAATGTTCCGGTTTCCATAGCATCGAGATTTACTTCGAGCACAGCTTTCAATGTGTCGTTAATCATCAGCCGCACCGGAATATTCTGGCCGGGTTCGCTGGAATGATTGGTAATAGTAAACTTTATTTCTTCGGGTTTACCCGGTACTTTCACGGGATTATCAAACCAGCAGCTGTCAATCGAAATGTTATTCGAAATGCCGCTCCCGGTGGGTACTAAAAATACATTGTAGTGGAAATCTTTTATTTTGAACGCTTTCTGTTGATTCGCCTGACAATCGGTAATCAGATATAAATTCATGTCAGCAGTTTTACCTGCAAGTGCACCCGCTTTTTGTAATATTTCGCCTGTAGTGCGTGATAGTGATGATACCTGTACATCAGCCAGTTCGGGTTTTATATCGGTTTGACTCAGCAATCGCTGATGATTGGGCATAAAATCGTTGGTGATCAGGTAAAACTGCATGTCAGCCGGATAGGAATTCACAATTTCATAAGCATATTCTTTGGCAACATCCAGTTTTTTACCTTTCTCAATCTCGGCTTCCATACTGAAGGAATTGTCAAGATATATGGCCACTACATTTCGCCTACTACCCTGCGATGACTCTGAAGGTATAAATGGCTGCGCAAAAGCAAAAACAAGCGCAATGAGCATGAGAATACGCATCAGCATGATGAGCCAATGCTTAAGTCGCGTGCGTGTACGGTTCTCCTGCTGCAAATTTTGTAAGAGCATAGTGTTGCTGAAATACACCGTCTTGAACCTGCGGAAATGGAACAGATGGATTATGATGGGGACTGCTATGGCAAATAAACCCCAAAGGAATGCCGGAACAAGAAAACTCATACACTAATTTTACAGCTGCAAAAATAGACTTTTTGTTTAAACAAAGGGAAGCAAAATGTAATGATAATGAAACGCCATTCAGGCTTGCTTCACGACCTATCTAGGTCATTTTGAGTACATAAACATTTTTTATTAGGCTCTACGTTGGTTAATATTATTATATTATTGTTAATAATATGTCGTTTTCGTTGCATTAATTTCTACGATATTCATTACTTTTGTAGTTTCGTGGAATAATTTTAATAATGAAGTGATGAGAATACTGAAAACACTGACATTTTTGATGGCAATATTTTTTATACTTGCCCCTGTTTTTGCTCAGGATAACGACATTAAGTCGCTGCCTGAAAAAGAGTTATGGAAACGCGCTGAAGCTTATGTTATGGTGAATGCGTTCGACGAAGCCCTGCAATATTACCTCGTACTGTTTGATAAAGATAACCAAAACAGGCATGTCGCTTTTAAGGCCGGGTATTGCTATCTGCAAAGCGAAAAAATTCAGGATGTTAATGTTGCTATCAGTTACCTGAATATTGCATCTACGGGTATTAGTAAGTCGTTTAAAAACAGTCCGAAGGAAAAAGATGCCCCGGTCGAAACGAATTATTTTTTGGGCGTAGCCTACCGCCTTAAAAAAGACTATAAAACAGCACTCGACTATTACAAAGATTTTCAGAAAGAATTCGAGTCTGCAAAAATGAATATCGTTACCCAAAGTCAGCTGGACCTCGAAATTAAATCATGCAACGAAGCATCTAAAGAAAAAAACGTGTCCGAAATGCTGCCGTATACTTTTATGATTAAAAACAAACCTGCGAACCTGTATGTTCGTTGCCCTATCTACGCTGAAGAAGCAGGTATCTTGTTCTTTACTATGGGTTCTGAAAACTCCTTCCCACCGGATATTAACTACGACAGGGAATATGACTTCAGACCATTTGACAGTATTTACTATTCGAAACGACTGAACGATTCAATCTGGGATGAACCGGTGAATATCAGTAAAATGATACAGGTTACCTCCCCGATTCTGCCCGTTACAGCTACCCCCGATGCCTCAAAAATTTTCTTTGTAATCGATGTCGGCGATAACGGTGATATTTATATGTCGGAAATGACCGATGGAAACGTTTCGGTTCCCAAAGCCCTGAACCGTAATATTAATACCCGACACTGGGAGTCGTTTGCAAGTATAACGTCCGATGGAAAACGCTTGTATTTCAATAGCTTGCGTCCCGGCGGATCCGGCGGACTTGATTTATATTACTCCGACCTCGATGAAAACGACAAATGGGGTGAAGCCGTTAACCTTGGGCCTGCAATCAATACTACCGGCTACGAAGAAATGCCTTACATTTCGCGTGATGGAAAAGAACTGTATTTCAGTTCCGAAGGTCATTCCACTACCGGTGGTTTTGATGTGTTTTATGTAGCTTACCTTCAGGGTGATAACAAATGGACTACCCCTATTAATGTGGGATTTCCTTTCAATACCGATGGTAACGATATGGGATATTTCGTTGAGTTCGAAGGTGACTTTTCGTTTTGCCCTGTAAACAGTAGCAAACGCCGTTATGGCTACGAAGAATGCGATTGCATCAGCCTGAAAAGAACCAAAAGCTATAAACCCATTATTGTAAACTGTCTGGTGGTTCCCGACAAAACCCTCAAATCACTGCCGGATGATGTAATGCTATTTGTGGTGAACGATGCTACAGGCGATACTGTGCATGCAATTCATATTTCTGAAGTACAGAAAAATGCCAGCTTTACGCTTCCTGAAGGTGATTATACACTTACCACCCGTAGCGAATATGCTGATCCGGGAACAAAAAAACTTAACGTTCCCAAAGAAAGCGAAAACATCAGTGTGATTATACCGATTTCGGCTGAGTTGCTGGCACAAAACCCCGACCGTAAAAACAATCCCTATCTGGTGATGGGCGCTCCAATTACTTATAAAGTACTTCGTGATAATACCTTGTCAGCTATGCCTAACGACCTGATGCTCTATGCTTTCAATGATGAAACCAAGGAAATGGTCTTTTCAACAAAAGTTACCGATGGAAACAGTAGCAACACCATACTACTACCGGTAGGTAAATACACATTCAAAACCGAAAGTGCATCAGCCAATCCTGCCATCGAAAAACTCAATGTACCCAACGATAAAGATCCTCAAAATGTAACCCTGGTTATTTCGGCATTCAGCGATCAGGTACTTACAGTTACCTGGGTACAGTTCGATTTCGATAAGTCGAACGTGAAACCCGAATTTTTTAATACCCTCGATTCACTGGCCGATTACATGAAACGATTCCCCAATTCGGTGGTAGCTGTTCATGGCCATACCGACCCGTTTGGTACTAATGATTATAATCTTGCTCTTGGTCAGCGTCGTGCAACTGCCGTTAAGACCTATCTGGTTAATAAAGGTGTCGATTCAAATCGTCTGCCTACCGAAACTTACGGTGAAGAAAAACGAATTGCTGTTGGCGACAGTGCCGAAGCCCGCAAATATGACCGCAGGGTTGAATTCATAGTGCAGAAACAAGGTGCTATTACCCTGAAAGTGATACCGCGGAACCCGCCCAAATCGCTGTCAAAATAGAAGAGGTAAACTGATTTTTTAAAGCCGGGGCAAATACTCCGGCTTTATTGTTTTAGTACATATAAAATTTAAAGCAATCGTTTCAGCTTTCTGCTATTTTTTATAGCTTTGCCTGATATGAAAAAAATTCTGGTCACCGGTGGAGCCGGTTTTATAGGTTCGCATCTCTGCGAACGCCTGCTGAACGAAGGCAACGAAGTTATCTGCCTCGATAATTTCTTTACAGGGTCCAAATCGAATATTGTTCATCTGCTCGATAACAAATATTTTGAATTGGTGCGGCATGATGTTACCATGCCGTATTTTATCGAGGTTGATGAGATTTATAACCTGGCTTGCCCCGCCTCACCCATTCACTATCAGTACAACCCGATAAAAACCATTAAAACTTCGGTAATGGGCGCCATCAACATGCTTGGGCTTGCCAAGCGTATTCGGGTAAGAGTATTGCAGGCCAGTACCAGCGAAGTATATGGTGATCCAACGGTGCATCCGCAACCCGAAACTTATTGGGGCAATGTGAACCCTATTGGCAGCCGCTCCTGCTACGACGAAGGAAAGCGATGTGCCGAGACTTTGTTCTTCGACTATCACAAGCAAAATAAAGTACGTATTAAAGTAATCCGCATTTTTAATACCTATGGACCGCGCATGCACCCCAACGATGGTCGTG
>JAGOEF010000199.1 GCA_017997855.1 Bacteroidales bacterium | reverse complement strand
ACATAATACGTTGTATTTTCTGTTAAACCTGTTATGGTACTTGTAAAACTTCCCGAACCTGTGCCGATAATTGTTTTGCTGTCTGAAATTGTAGGTGTTTGATTCGTACTCCAACAAACACCGCAGGCGGTTACTGTTGCTCCACCATCAGAAGTAATGCTTCCACCACATAACGCAGTTGTGTGTGTAATATCAGTAACTTCTGAAGTTAATAATACCGGAACACTGTTGTCGTTTTCGCAACTACTTGCATATATAACGACTAGCGCCATTATGAGTAAACGGTATAATAACCGGTCTTGCTTTTCCATTTGATTCCTCGGTTCAGTAAATTGTAATTTCAGGTAAAAATAGCTAAAAACAAATGGGTTAATAAGTTATTCCGATAAAATCTCATAAAATCCTGGTAAAATTTAAGAAACTGCTATTCGGATTTAAATCATTAATCCTTGGGCTATCCCTGTTTGCTAAGAAGTAACCGGACATAAAGATTGCCCCGTCTTATTGACATCATGATTGCAAAAACTCCATAGCCTCATCGATATGGGATGCGAACCGAACCATGCGGCCACGATTACATTCGCCCACGAAGTCACGCCAGTTTTTGCTGGTAAATTGCGAGAAATCACCCACAATGGCCAAGCGGAGCCTGTAATTTGATATTTTCTGAAGTATGTCGCCGGCAACGCCGGTTCTGAGGTCATAAAAGTCTCTGCCCAGGGCTGTGGCATCAAGCATGATGCGGTCGCATCCGTTGTATCCTGCGTCGGCCAAAACACCCAGCATATCGCCCGCATTGAGAATAACCGGTACGTGCGAAATCACATGGGCAACAGAATAAGCCTGGTTGCGATTGTAATACTTCATTTCCATGATTACATCATTTGGTTACATCCGCGAACATCGCCATGATCGAAACGGCCAAAAACCTCGAAACTGCCATCGGGATAAACCCGACCCAAATCGGATGTTTCGATAAAACAACAGGAGTTTATGTTGGCCAGATCAATTATGTTCAATGCACCCGTGCCTTCGGTAGCAATATCCAGCGGGTCGTTGGTGTCGCGCACCAATACCTTCATCCACGGAGGGCATCTGAAAATTCCGTTACCCGATGAATAAGCCTGCGACAACAACTCGGTCATGCCATATTCGGAATGCACTTCGCTAAGGCCCAGATGCAATTTTAAGTAATCATGAAGCTCTGCCCGAATCCATTCACGCTGCATCCCTTTAGCGCCTCCGGTTTCCATAACAATGGCATTTTTTAGTGGGGTATTTAAGAAATGTGAAAACTCAATCAATGCCGAACTAATGCCCAATAGAAGATATTTCTGTCCGGATTTTTCGAGCTGTAAAATTACTTCGGTCAGTTGTTGGTAATTGCGCAGATAAAACCCCGATAAGGGATTCCCACCGGTTTTAATCAGGTGCTCCATCATAAAAACCAGCGAGGCATCTCCCCTTTCGATATAATCGGGCAACAGGGCCAACAGGGCAAATTTTGATACATCACCATAGAAATATTCAAACCCGGCCAAACTCGATTTCCGATACAGTGAAACATCGGTAAGCCAGTGTTGCGATCGGAGACCGCCGGTACCCGAACTGCGAAACACCATTTCGGGCAATTGTGCAGTGCTCAGAATGGAATGATGCTTAAAAAATTCGAGGGGCAAAAAGTGGAACTGCCCATCAGGTATTTTCGCCAGATGGCGCTTCATTTCAGCAAAATGGGCATTATTCTCACACTGATAGGAATAGGCCTGACGGGCGGCATCACAGAAGTCGTTTCTATTTCGGATGGTAAAAATCCCTGTGCAATATTCCTGATAACTGAAATTCATAAAAAAAAAGGGGCTTGCGCCCCCGATATGAACTGAGCGAATTATTTCTTTGTAAAATTGGTAAATGTATTTTCGTAGGCGAGTATGTAGGTTCCTTTCGACAGCCCACTCACGTCAATTGAGTCGGAATAGCCCTCGAGCAAACAATCGCCATAGATATTGTAAATCAGGTAAGAGCCCGGAGCGCTTAGTGTAATGGTGCTTTTCACTTTTTTCAATTTCGAGCTTACGGTAATGGCCTCATTCTGCGATTCGAATTCGTATTCATTCGAGAGGTTGGTGCGATAGAGGTGATCCTGCTGGTAAACCCTGTATTTATTGTTGCCGTGTATCGGATATACATTTACCGAATAGGTCTGGTTATCGGGCCCGCCTTTACCCTGTACTTCAGCTACTTTCACCCAATGATTCCAGCGGTATTGTTCCACAATAAAATTAATTTTACTGGTTTCGTCCTTAGTGGTAAAAACCAGAGAATTCCCGTTGAGCGACATATCAACAACACTATAGGTGCTCAGGGTTTTCAGCACTTCAGGATTGATTACACGCGGTGCGCAGCCCGACCCATGAACAAAACGAATTTCGAGGTCGCTGCCAATTTGCAGCGAAAGATTCTGAAGACTGAGACAAAACGCGCTGCTGTTAACCACGTCGGCATATGCCAAATTATTCACATAAATCTCGGTTACACAAAATGAGTCGCCGTTTTCGTCAAGCATGGGATTTAATACATATAAATCGATACCCTGATAAATCCCGCGGAGCACAAGCTCTTCTCCCTTTAAAACATAAGGAGCTGTTAATAAGACTGTTAGTGTGATTGTGAGCAGCAGGTTTTTCATAATTCCAAATATTTATTAACAAAGTTATTAACAAATGTAGTGATGATTATTGTCATGTGCAAATTTTTTGATGTTTTTTTTGCAAATATTTTTAAAATTCGACTTTCATGCACAATAAACCGTTAATAAGTGTTTTGTAGTGCGATAAAAAAGCAGACCGTTTTTTTTACATTTGTGCAAAACACATGCGTATGAAAAAACTTGCTGTTCTGTTGGCACTTTGTCTGGGATTTCTTGCATTGCAAGCTCAGGAATTTGAACCCACTACTGAATATTATCAAAACGGGAAGAAAAAGTCGGAGGGAATGATGCATCTTGGTCTCGAAATGGGACACTGGCAGTATTGGGACACCGAGGGGAAGCTGATTCGTGAGGCTGATTACTACAAAGGCCAATTGCATGGCACCGAAATTCTCTATTTCGGAAACGGTAAAAAACAGGAAGAAACCCAGTATTTCGGAAGTATGAAGCACGGGATGCACTCCATCTGGTACGAAACGGGTAATAAAAAGCTGGAAGGCTTCTTTACCAAGGGTCTAAAGGACAGTGTATGGATAACCTATTATCCGAACGGAAAACCCGAATTGCAAGTAAAATATGAGGCCGGTCTTGCGCGAATTATTGAATTTTACAATCCCAATGGAGAAAAAACCGTTGCTGCAGGAAACGGAAAAATGCTTCGCTATTACGAATATCCGAACAAACTCTCCGAAGGCAGTGTCGAAAATGGGTTTGAGCAGGGCCAATGGACATTCTATCACGAAAACGGGAACGTAAAAGAAACCGGAAATTTCGATAAGGGACAACGCATTGGCAGCTGGCTTGAATATTACGACACAAAGCAACTGAAAAGTGAAATTAACTATGGGAACGGGAAGTGCGTCTATTTTTATCGGGATGGAAAAAAAGAGATGGAAGGTTTTATGAAAGATGATGAAAAAGACGGGGAATGGACTTTCTGGTATACCGACGGAAATATCCGAAGTAAGAACAATTACAAAAAAGGTATCCGCCATGGACTTCAGGAAAAATATTTTTCGAACGGACAGTTGGAGGCCTCAATAAACTATGTTGACGGCAAAAAGCAAGGAGAAGCGCACTGGGGTTTGTATGACGGGAAAAAAGACATAGACGGGTTTTTCGAAAACGACGTTCAGAACGGTTTGTGGACCTATTGGAGAACTGATGGAACCAAAGGAAATGAAGGAACTTACCTGAACGGAGAAATGCATGGAAAATGGACATATTGGTATGCCAATGGAAAAATTTGGCGTGAAATTTATTATGAACACGGACGTAAAAATGGAGACTATGCCGTGAATTTCGAAAATGGTCAGTTGTTCCGTAAAGGACAGTTCGAAAACGATGTGGAAGTAGGTTTGTGGGTTGAATATTACGAAAACGGACAGAAAAGCCTGGAGGGAAGGTATGATTTCGGTGAAATGTCAGGTAACTGGAGCAGTTGGTACGAAACCGGAGAGCGCAAATCTTCAATAAGCTATAAA
>JAGOEF010000007.1 GCA_017997855.1 Bacteroidales bacterium | reverse complement strand
GCTTCATCCATGCCAGTTTCTTGTTTCCATCGCTGGTGTCGTTCAACCAAATAGAATCATCGAAATCGAAAACCAAACGGGCAGGCAGTTTCGAGAACCTTCTCTCGAAGAAGGTTGTTCCCAGCATGTGGGCTTCGCGATACACAAAAACAATGTCACAGTTACGCGCTGTTTTCAGGTCGCGCCACCGGTGTATAAAGCATTTCAGGGCAATCTTCATTTTTTGAAAGTACCTGCCGGAAGAATAAAATATCCTGTCGTCAGCTTCAGTGAGATAATTCGAAAAAACAATGGAATAACCCCGGCTTTCGAGGTAAGGAATAAAATGCTCGATGCGAAAACGTTGCCCGGGCGATCGCCCCTTGCGGTGTTGTACTATTGCCAGCAATGTTTTCATGAAGCCGACAATTGATTGTAAACCTTTACATATCTTTCGACACCCCGTTCGAGTGAAAACAGTTCGTCGGCAACCGAACGCAGATGTTCCCTGTCGATTGCATCAAGATCATCAATATGATTAATTGCCTGTCTAAAACCCGCCTCATCAGTCTTTTCGATAAGTATGCCCAGCCGATATTCAGGTACAAACCTGTCGATATCGCCAACCCCTGCATTGCAAACTACAGGAACGCCCATTCCAAGCAATTCTGCCAGTTTTGTAGGAGAAGATGCACTTTTCGAAAAAACCGGTTTAATAAAAAACAACGATGCCCGGCACAGCGAAATCAGTAAGGGAACTTCTTCGCGATGTGCAGGCCTGATTCGTATGGTGTCGTGAGGAACATTATACGTATCGGCCAGGTCGTAAATTGATGACGGGTCGTCTCTGGTGATAAATAAAAACCGGGCTTCGGGCTTTTTTTGGAGCAGTAAGCCGAAAAACAACATCATTTCATCGGGCATATACCAGGTTCCCAACGAACCCAGATAGCACAATGTATAGTGTTGTATATCAAGTTGTAATTCCTTTCTCAGTACATCCTGCTTAGCAGAATCGGTTCGATGATAATCGAAAAGCGATATGTCGGCACAACAGGGAATAACTTCGATGGGGATTTTAGCAAAACCTTCGAACCCATGAATAATATCACGCCCTTTATAGGTTAGGCTGATGGTGTAATCGGCCTGATTGAAAAACTGTTTTTCGCGGCGTTTAAAATATCGATATACCATTTTGTAAACCGGATTTCCCTGTGGCCACAAATCTCCATCAACCCGTTCATCGGCATAGAAACCACGCATATCAAACAAAAATTTCACTCCAAAGTTTTTCTTCAGTGCAATTCCTGCAAAAGCAGCAATATATGAGCGGCAGTGTACAATCTGAAAATCGAATTGACGATGCAGTTTTTTTGCATGACCAATTAATTTGAATACGTCTTTAATGGTTGATAAAACCGGTGGCTTTTTTGTATATCCAATTGGGTGCCAGTAAATATTGGATGCTTGAAGTAATCCCGATATATACTCTTTCCTTCCCTCATATTGCATAGGTTTTTCAGCTGATAAGATATGTATCTCATAATTATATCCGGCCAATTTTTGCAAATATGGAATAACCTGCGACTGCCCCAGGGGGTCAGTCATGCCATCATACGATATATACAGGACTTTCTTCACAAAAAAATAAAACGCAAAGTTTGCAAAAAAAACTGATAATTAAGCTTCGAGAAAGCTGTTAAAAAAGCCCAAACAGAATCTCAAGTAATTGTACAGTGTTAAAGTTTTCATAATTATTATATAAAAACACAAAATTCAAAAGTGAATTGATTTAATTAGCTGAAAATTTACCGTTATGAAAGGGTTTTCAATATTCATTTGTTTGTTAGGTTGTTATCTATCACTTCAAGCGCAATTCTGTGAAATATCGGGGAGTATTACGGATTCGGTTAGCCATGAATTTCTTGCATACGGGAATATATCGGTACTGAATGAGTCAGATTCGGTTGTTTCGGGCTGCATGAGCAACGAAAAAGGCGAGTTTAGAATAAAATACCTTTCGTGTGAACAACAGTACCATCTGATAGTAAATTATACGGGGTATGTGTCAAAACGAATTGATTTACCCGAAAAACTAGGTTCAAAACACAACACCGGCATTATCGGTTTAAGCCGGTCGGCAGCTGAACTTGAAGAGGCGGTGGTTGAAGGATCAACACGCTACGTAGAGCAAAAATTCGATCGTAAGGTGTACACAATGAACGAAGCCAAAGTATCGGCAGCCAAAAACATTTTCGATTTGTTACGGACTCTTCCGGGTGTTACGGTTGATGAAGCCGGCAACGTAAAATACAAAGGAGCTGGTGCAACCATTTATATTGACGATATGCCATCACAATATATTTATCCTAACCTCGAAATGATTCCTGTCGCTCTGGTAATAAAAATCGAAGTTATCGATGCATCGTTGCAAAGTGGTTCGCAAAAAGGCGGAGTCATTAACATAAAAATGAAAAACATGGCTACCGACGGGTTAAGTGGATTGGCTCAGGTAAAGGGAGGAACCGCAAACTTTCGCGATTTACATCATGGATCTGGCTTTGGCAATCTGAACTATAAGTATAAAAACCTTCTGTTTTTTGCGAACCTGAATTATTACCATGAATATTCAAGCAGCCGCAGCGAAAGCTATGGCAGTCAGACTTTTAACGGAACAAGTTATAGTCTGACAAATACCGGCTCCAGTATCAGCAACGTTGATTACTTCTGGAATTACGGGGGATTACGCTACACCCCAAGTATGAATACCCGTATGTTTTTTTCGCTGGGTTTATACCGGTATGGCGGTTCTTATCCGGGCGAAAGCAATCAACTATCGACCACCGGACCCAATGCAGATTATTTCAACCGCTACACAGTGCTATCTGATTATAGCTACCAATATCGGAATGTTTGGTTAAACGCATACTATTACCACAGTTTCGATTCGCTGGGCAGGGAAATATCGGCTTACGCCGGATGTCAGCAACAATTCAATCATCATGAATCGGACAATATTTACAAATACTACTTTCTTTCGGGAATACCCATTACTCAATCAACGGCTTATAGCGACGTCACCGAACTTAATAATTCAGGGATTTGGACCGGCGTTTACTATAATCACCCCTTTAGCAATAAAACCCGGTGGAATTTGGGTTGGCGGGGATGGTTCAGCCTGAAAAACAATCAGGAAGAATTGTCGTATATCAACGAAATAGAATATCTTCCAACCAGCGGAAATACTCAGGCAATAACTCAGTCGCATACGGTGTATTCACGTTTTGGCACAACACTAGGAAAATGGAAAATTGATGCCGGGTTATCTCTCGATTATAATCTCAACGACATTGATTACCTTCGTTATGATGAGCAATCAGTAGATACCAGTTTTGTTTTTAAAAAATATTACATTAACCCATCTCCCTCGGCTACAATCATCTATTCTGCCGACAGCATCAACGATTTTAAAATCAGCTATTCGCATAGTGTACAAACGCCCTACTACACGCAGGTCTGTGATTTTATTGACAAGCAGAGTCCTTACTCATGGAATGTTGGAAATCCCGCCCTTGAACCGGTAAATTATCACAATTTTTTTATTGGATATACGCTGAATAAAAACACATGGAATATTAACCTTGACGTTTTCTACAGCCTAACCCGTAACGATATTTCGTATTTAACGCTTCCGGTAACAGAAAGTATATGGATTAGTATGCCCGAAAATATTGGTAAAAACACAAGCACCGGTATCGATTTATCGGCATTTGTATCGCTGAAATCAATAATTGACCTCAATTTTTCGTCGAGGATATACCATACCAACATTAAGGCTGAAAACCTGAGTGAGAATGTTGACAAGAAAAACTTCGGATATGAGCTGAAACTTAGCTCTGATATACGCTTCAATCAAAAAACTTCGGCAACATTATATGTGAATTATGTAAGCCGCGAAATCAGAATCGATGGATATTCGTTTGGATATTTCGACTCCTCGGCAAGTATTACGCGCAAATTTTTCAGCAATAGTCTGATGTGCACACTTGGTGTAAGCAATATTCTGAACAATCTGATGAAGCATGGCGATTACACCGAATATGCCGGAATAATCTGGAACACCAATAACTATGGGTCGAGGTATCAACCCATGATATTTGCCTCATTGCAGTACAAATTCCGGCAGGGTGACCGGGGTACGCAAAATGCAGGAAAGATGTAAATTGCCTATTGGGTAATAATTTCGATTTCATCGGCAAACAACCAGGAATCAGAGCCTGCGCCAAGGTGCCATTTGGGTAGTTTGCCATAATATTTTGCCACCACCTTAACATAGCGGGTTTTCATATTTCCCGGCTCGTACCGGAACCGATGAATAACCGAATTATTTTCGTTGTCGGGAATGTTGTGCGTCAGCTTTTTCATGCTGACAAAACGAATTCCGTCGTTCGAAAAAAAGTATTCCACATTGAGTGGCATCATAATCCAGGATCGCTGGTCCTGAACAAAACCCGTTTCCACACTTTTTACCGGCAATATTTCGCCCAAATCTACCACCGCCACAACATCCTGTGCCCTGAATCCCTGCCAATCGCCCGAGCGAAAATCGTCATTTCCCTTCAAACGGTCTATCAGTGCATCATCGCCCCCCGCCTGATATAGGCTGCTGTATTCCGAAAGAAGTGTTATAATGCGTTTGCCTTCAATCCTGATATATTCGGCTTTTACCGGCTTCGAGGGAAGTTTTCCATCGGCTTCAGCATAAAAAAACAAATGAGTATCGGCTCTCAGCACCAGGGGCTTTTTGTATTCTATAAAATTTGCCGGTTCATTGGTTGAATATAAAATTCTGGCATCTGCATCAAAACAGTTCAATTCAACTACAAGAGAATCGTGAAATGTTTTCTTCGATACATTGGTAAACGGGGCTCGTGTAACTATACCTTCGTCAATTTTTGAAGGATACACGCTTTCGGGTTCTTTGCCGAAATTTTTACCGGGAGTCCGGCTCATGAAGAATTCAAGGGTTCCGCCGCGCATAATATCCCGGTGCAGCAGGTAGGTTTTGTTGTAATTTCGTCCGTTCAGCAAAATTTTCTCAATATACATATTGCTTTCAGAATTGTTGTGGGCAATTATCGTAAAACGCTTTCCGTTTTCGAGTTGCAACAACACAGTATCAAATAAGGGACTCCCGATATCGTACACACCATTGGCCGGGTTGACCGGATAAAACCCCATCGCACTCAGCACATACCAGGCCGACATTTGTCCGCAGTCTTCGTTCCCGCAATTACCCGAAGGACTGGAGTTATACATTTCCGCCATAATCTTTCTCACCATTTTCTGTGTTTTATCGGGACGACGGCAATAATTATACAGGTAAGCAATATGATGACTTGGCTCGTTTCCATGAGCATACTGTCCGATAAGTCCCGAAATATCTTTCAGGTCTTTACCGTGTGTTTCGCTACCTGTCGAAAACAATTCGTCGAGTTTGGTTTCGAAAGCTTTTTCGCCACCCAGCAGCTCAACCAGGCCTAAAATATCATGGGGTACATAAAAACTGTATTGCCACGAATTGGCTTCAGTAAAATTATGATCGACTTCCTTTGGGTCGAATGGTTCTTTAAACGAGCCGTTAAGACGGGGTCGCATAAAGCCTGTTTGTGAATCGAATAAATGGCGGTATGCCTGACAACGGGTCATGTAATCCTGATACACTTGATCGTTTCCGATTGCTTTGGCAAATATGGCAATACACCAATCGTTGTAGGCGTACTCCAGTGTTTTCGATACCGACTCGTGCTCGGCCTCTACAGGCAGAAACCCATATTTAATATAATCGGGCTTACCCAGTTCATCGGCTTCGGCACGGGCCATCATTGCCTTGAGAGCCAATTCTGTGTCGAAATCATCAATTCCTTTTAAATACGCATCCACCATGGGGGGTACGGCATGATACCCGATCATGCAGCCGGTTTCGTTGGCCGAAAGTTCCCACATAGGCAACTGACCACCCAATTGATATTGCGCTAAAAAGGTTTTAATAAAATCGAGACTGCGTTTTTGCTGCACAATAGTAAACAATGGATGGACAGCCCGATAGGTATCCCATAACGAAAACACGGTATAGTTCAAGAAATCTTCAGTCTGATGAACCTGAAGGTCGGTGCCGCGATATTTACCATCGACATCGGTAGCCAGGCTCGGATGGATAAAACTATGATATAATGCCGTATAGAAAACTTTTTGCTGTTCTTCGCTGCCTCCTTTCACCACAATACGGCTTAATTCGTTGTCCCAGGCCTGAGTTGCGGCTTTTCGCACCGCTTCGAAATCCCAATCCGGCAATTCCTTATCGAGATTGCCAATTGCTCCGGCTTCGCTTACCTGCGAAAGTGAAACTTTTACCTGAACACTTTTTATAGTTGTATCAGAAATTTCGAAAGCAAATACGCCATATTTCGAATCGAATTTGCAGATTTTACTCAAATCAGCTATATTTTCGAGAGCGGCATCCTCCAAAAAGACATCATTATAAGCTATATCAACAATTTTGACAGGCACCGAAAAATCAATAGCAAAATACAAGATTTGATTTTGAGCCCAGGCACTCGATCGGCGAATACCCGTAAAACGGGTGTCGGATACTTTGGTTAAACCCGATTCCAGCACTACATCGCGGTGCTTAAGGTCAAGAATCATGTAACGACTGCCCGGTTTATTAAATGTATAGCGATGCATTCCTACACGCGCGGTGGTGGTCATTTCGGCGAGTATCTCAGGCGATTTAAGGAAAACCGAATAATAGCCCGGTTCTGCCTTTTCGGATTCATGCGAGAAAACCGATGCATAACTCAGAACCCCGGCATCGTCAGAAGCATTCACCAACGAATATTTTCCGACCATGGGCATGAGCAGGATATCGCCATAATCGCTGCAACCCGTTCCGCTAAGGTGTGTGTGCGAAAACCCGTAAATTACTGAATCGCTGAAATGATATCCACTGCAGCCATCCCAACCATCCAGGCGTGTATCGGGGCTAAGTTGTACCATCCCGAAAGGATACACAGCCCCAGGAAATGTATGGCCATGAACATCGGTCCCGACCATCGGGTTAACCCATTTTGATAGCGGATAAATTTCGTACTTATACGAGATATTGCTGATTACAGCATGAATCAAAACCCCGAGCATCGCCAGCGAAAGGGCAATTACAATGATATAGCGGTTCATAGAACAAATTTTTAGTAAAGATAAAAATTACCATGAATGAGTCAAAAAAAACGATTTGCGTTGTGAGCAAAAGTGTGTACTTTCGTTTTTTCATCAAGCCAACATGAAAACACGCATAGAACACGATTCAATTGGAGACATTGAAGTTTCTTCTGATAGTTATTGGGGACCGCAAACTGAAAGGTCGCGACTGAATTTCATCATCGGAAATCACCTGATGCCTCTACTGGTTATCAAAAAACTGGCCCTGATAAAAAAAGCATCAGCCATTACGAACCATTCCTTCGGGAAACTCAGTGATGACAAAATGCAGCTGATTAGCCGTGTTTGTGACGAAATATGTTCAGGCCAGCTTGATTCACAGTTTCCACTGAGTGTGTGGCAAACGGGTAGCGGAACCCAGACCAATATGAATGTTAACGAGGTGATTTCGATAAGGGGACAAGAAATGTATTCGGGCAACAGGAACGATAAACCCCGTTTGCTGCATCCCAACGACGATGTAAACATGAGCCAGTCTTCGAACGACGTATTTCCATCGGCCATGCATATGGCTGCTTACGACATGATAAACATGGTTAGTATTCCGGGTTTACAGCACTTAATTTCATCACTAAAAGGTTTTGCACGGCGCTATAATAATACGGTTAAGATAGGGCGCACCCATTTGATGGATGCTACTCCCATTACGGTAGGACAGGAGTTTTCGGCGTATATCGACATGCTTGAACAGGGGAAGTCGCGGCTAAAGCAAAGTGCACGGCGACTCTTAGAACTACCATTGGGAGGAACAGCGGTTGGCACAGGTTTAAATACTCCTTCGGGCTACGACAGTGCTGTGGTTAAAAACTTATCCTCAATTTCCGGGGTATCATACCGTCCTTCAGCCAACAAATACAGTATTCTTTCGGCTCACGATGCCATGGTCGAAGTTCATGCTGCGCTGAAACAAATCAGCATCAGTCTCAACAAAATTGCCAACGATATCCGGCTTATGGCTTCCGGTCCACGATGCGGGCTCAACGAATTGACAATACCCGCCAATGAACCCGGATCCTCAATAATGCCGGGGAAAGTAAATCCGACACAAATAGAAGCCTTATGTATGGTTTGTGCAAAAATTGCAGGCAATGACCTTACCATTGGACTGGCCGCCATGCAGGGCCAATTCGAGTTGAATACCTATAAACCACTGATTATAACGACATTTTTAGAATCCGCCTGTTTGCTTGGAGATGCCTGTGTGTCGTTTTCGCAAAAGTGTATTTCCGGAACAAAAGTCAACCACGATACTTTGAAACAAAACCTTGACAAAGCACTAATGCTGAATACAGTACTCAGCCGGGAAATTGGTTACGAAAAAGCAGCGGTTATTGCAAAAATTGCAGCTAATAAAAACATAGGGCTTCGTGAGGCTGCAATAGCTTCGGGCTTTGTAACGGGAGAAGAATATGACACCTGGATCGATGTTAACAAAATGGTATAGTTGATTGCAGTTACGTAATGGTTTTGAAATATTATATTTGCGCTTTATTGATTTAGTATGTGCGGAATAACCGGGTTTTACACCCTTACCAATCAGTTTGTCAGTCGTGATGAACTCGACAAGATGACACTAGCCCTGAAGCACCGGGGACCCGATGCTTCAGGAATGTACTATACTCCCGGAATTGGACTCGGGCACCGAAGGTTAAGTATTATTGACCTGTCGAGTGATGCCAACCAGCCCATGGAATCGCACAGTATGCGTTATATTTGCGTTTACAACGGCGAGGTATATAATTTCAAAACCATCGCCCGGGAACTCAATATTGATTTTAAAACCAGTTGCGACACCGAGGTAATTATCGAAGCATTTGCCGAATGGGGTGTGACATTTGTAAACAAACTGAACGGAATGTTTGCCATTGCCATATTCGATAAGCAGGAACACAAGCTATATCTATTTCGTGACCGTATTGGCGTGAAACCGATATATTACTATTGGGACGGTAAAAACTTTGCTTTCGCCAGCGAGTTAAAATCGCTGCTTCAAATCAGGCATATTCGCGATCAGCGTCAGATTGACCAGCAATCTATTTGCGACTATCTTCACCTGGGTTATATTCCTGAACCAAACAGTATTTATAAAAACGTATATAAATTTCCCGCAGGGAATTTCGGCATTGTTTCATCTACCGGACTTCGTATTGAATCGTATTGGCTTATCGAAGGAGCTATCAGGCGAAAGCTTATTGATGACGAACAAGAATGCAAAGAGAAGTTGAAGGAGCTTATTGAATCATCGGTTTCGATGAGGCTGATCAGCGACGTTCCGTTTGGCACTTTTCTGAGCGGGGGTGTCGATTCGAGTCTGGTAACAGCCGTGGCAAGTAAATATGTCACCAAACCATTGAATACCTTCAGCATTGGCTTTTTCGAAACCAAATACAACGAATCGAGTTATGCACGCCGCGTGGCAGAGCATCTGAACACCAACCACCATGAGATGATTCTGACGGAACTCGATGCCCAGCACATGATGGTTGACATGCTGAATTATTATGATGAGCCATTCGCTGATTCATCGGCCATTCCAACCATGCTGGTTTCGAAATTTGCCCGCGATCACGTCACGATGGTGCTATCGGGAGACGGGGGTGATGAATTATTTCATGGATATGGTGCTTACAAATGGGCAAGAAGGCTTTCGTTCGTACCTTCGAGAACCATGCGTCGTATGGTCGGTTTTCTATTGGCCAATTCGGGACAGAACCGCTATCGCAGGGCTGCACACCTTTTCCAGTATCAGGAACGCAAGCATTTAAAAAGTCATATTTTTTCGCAGGAGCAATACTTGTTTTCGCTTTCTGAAGTCAACAAGCTGATGCTTAACAATGTATATATCGACACAACGGTTGATCAGGATTACTCCTATTTTGTGAGAAAACTTACTCCCGAAGAAGACCAGGCGGTTTTTGACCTGAAATATTACTTAAAAGATGATTTGTTGGTGAAAGTCGATCGTGCGTCAATGAAGTATGGACTCGAAACCCGGGTTCCCCTGCTTGATTACCGGATTATTGAGTTTGCACTGAACATTTCACCCAAATTAAAAATTCAGGGCGGCATCCAGAAATATCTGCTAAAAGAGGTTCTTTACGATTATCTTCCCCGTGAATTTTTCGACAGACCCAAGTGGGGTTTCTCCATTCCGCTGAGTACCTGGCTAAATCGTGACATGTCGTACCTGATTGACGATCACCTGAACGAGTGGATGATAAGAAAACATAAAATCGTAAATTTCGAAGAAACCAGCCGATTGATAAAATCTTTCCGGGATGGAACGGATTATCTTTACAACCGTATTTGGTTGTTAATCATTCTGCATCGTTTTATGGAAAACGATAAAAATCTTCAGATACTCTAAACGGTAACGTAGGGAATTACATTTCAAGCACCACACTTACCGGGCAATGATCCGACATAAACACGTCGCTGTGAATAGCCGCTGATTTTAGTCTGGCTTCGATGGGTTTCGAGGCCATAATATAATCGATGCGCCAGCCCAGGTTCTTCTTGCGGGCTCCGGCACGGTAACTCCACCACGTGTATTGTTCGGGCTGTTTATTGAAATGCCTGAAGCTGTCGGTAAAACCATTGTCAAGAAATTTACTTACCCAGGCTCTTTCTTCTGGCAGGAAACCGCTAACGCCCTTCTTATTCTCCGGTTTGCTGATGTCAATTTCTTTGTGGCAGATATTAAAGTCGCCACAAACAATAATATTGGTTTGTGTCTTTTTCAGGTTTTCGATGTAATCGAAAAATGCATCGAGGTACTTCATCTTCACATCCTGACGAACATCACCCATAGTTCCGGATGGAAAATATGAGTTAATCAGGCTGATACCATTAAAATCGGCGCGTATAAATCGACCCTCGCTATCGAATTCATCAATACCTATTCCGGTAATCAGTTTGTCGAAACCAATTTTCGAAAACAGCGCCACCCCACTATAACCGGGTTTCAGTGCTGAATGAAAATATGCTTTATAACCCATTACTTCAAATTCGGTTGTTTCAATTTGCTCGGGTTGTGCCTTGGTTTCCTGCACACAAAGAATATCAGGGTTTTCGGTTTGTATCCAATCTGTCAGTCCTTTAGATTGAGCAGACCGGATACCATTAAGGTTGAAAGTGATAATTTTCATAATGGTTCATTTTATTACGCTAAAATAACAATTCCAATTGGTTTGTCAATGGAAAGAACCCGATAAAAGCTCAATTGTTCATTGATACCTTTTGGCTATATTTGCCAGAAATTCAAATAATTGCCCGGCCTCTACGTCCATATTCCTTTTTGCAGACACAAATGCATCTATTGCGATTTTTATTCGGTAGCACGCTCCGATAAAACCGAAGCATTTCTCGATGCCCTGTTGCAGGAAGCCGTACAGCGAAAAAACTATTTTGGCCAAGGCTCCATTGACACTGTGTACATTGGCGGAGGCTCACCCGGTGTACTTAATGCATTGCAAATCAATAAGATGTTTACCCATTTGGGCGACATTTTCGATCTCAGCAAAATAAAAGAATGTACCATTGAACTGAATCCCGAAGATGCCTTACCCGAATACCTTGAAACTTTATTACAAATCAAGGCAACCCGTATCAGCATTGGTGTTCAGTCGACCCATACACACTTACTGCAATTACTAGGGAGAAGGCATAGTGCAGGTGAAGCATTGCAGGCATTACAAAACATCAGAAAAGCGGGTTTTACCAATATTTCGGCCGATATTATGTTTGGCATTCCCGGTCTGAAACTCGGTGAGCTGACAGAAAGTATTGAACGCATAGTGGATTTAGGGGTGTCGCATATTTCGGTATACTTGCTGACTGCTGAAGGGAATACACTGCTCACACGACGTGTTCGTGAAGGGCGCATAGTAATGCCTGACGATTCGGAATGCCATACGCAATACGAAACTGTTTGTTCAATACTTCAGAGGTCGGGGTTTGAGCATTATGAGATATCAAATTTTGCAAAGCCCGGTTTTCGTAGTATTCACAACAGTGCATACTGGTCGGGTGAAAAATATCTGGGACTGGGTCCATCTGCACATTCTTATGATGGTCATAAAATCCGGAGTGCAAATATTGCTGACATTCATTCTTATATCGAAAATATCAATATTCGAAACATGGCTTATACCGAAGAAAACCTCAGCGATACCGACCTGATTAACGAATGTATCATGACCCGACTTCGCACATCAGCAGGTATCGACCTCAACGCATTTGAATCGGTATACGGAGAATTTGCCCGCATTACACTATTGAAACAGGCAAGCTCAGGAATTACAAGAGGACATCTCAATATTCGCGATACCCAAATGTATATTCCCGAAGAAAAGATGTTAATTTCGGATGCAATAATCTCGGAGCTGTTTCAATAAAAAAAAGCAACTCCGCTTCGGAATTGCTTTTTTTAAATTAGGCTTTTTGCTTAATCTATTTTTTCTTAACAAAAAGCAGCCAATTCTGCTCACCTGTTCTCCAGTGGTATCCCAGCGAGAAAGGAAGTGGGCGTGGTCCGGCTGAATCATAAGCGGCTGCCAGGTCTTTCTGATACAGATACGAACTTGGAAAATCAGCAATAGGTTTAACATAAACACCAAAGAAATTATGATTCCATTTATCGGATGTAAAATACCGGTAAGGAATACCCGTATCATCTTCGAGAACTGCATCGCTTTTGAGTAAAACCAAATCGCGAATATTTGAAAATGTTCCATAATGACTCAGATAGGATGCCGATTTAATAAATGCGTTGCATGCACGCATATTATCGAGGTAGGTTTTCAGTACTTTAGATTTTGTAAAACCACTATCAGATATATCTGCATAGAAATAAGTAAAGGTTTTCAGCTTATTATCGCCTTTTTTCAATATCAGGAACCGGATGCATTCCACCTGATCGAGTGTGTTGGTCGGCTTTTGTATTTCGGTAAATGTTTTAGCGTCGTTGTTCAGTCTGTAATACCCAAAGTCGTATATTTCGTGTCCGGTTTTATGCAGGAAAACCAACAAAACCGGTAATACTCCGTCCACCTGTTGTTTTCGGAGGTCCTGCTCCATATTCCCTGTAATAAAATAGCTGCGTTTATAAATATCTCTTAGGGCAAAATTGGTCGCATCCAAATAGCTTTTAATCTGTTCGGAACTCGATTTATGCAGTGCAGGTATTGTTCCCAGTTTTTCCATGGCAATAAAAATATACTCATTGGCATTGGGAAATAAATAATATGAATGCAAAAAATCGGGGCCCGAGAATGGATAAAACAACAGGCTTGTATCATTAATTTGAGGTTTTACAGCGGTATCGCTCCAATGATAAATCAAATCCAGTCTTTCTGTTTGAATTCGTTGCCAGGGTGTATCTATGCTAACTTTATAGTCTTTCCAGAAATCGCTTTGGGCAAACGTGTCATTGAATCGTGTAGCATCATCGCCCGAAAGCAGCGATGCCAACTGATCGTACACGGTGTCTTTGGGATAATCAATAACCACCGTATCACCGTTATTTGTTGTATCGTTCTGGTCATTGCCTTTTTTTGACCGGCTTCCCGAACCACAGCTTACTAAGACAAGCAACGACAGCGGGAGAATTAATAAGAAATTTTTCATAATTATATTTTTTTCGAGCGGTAAAAATACAAAAACCTGTTGAACTTGAAATACTAGTTCAGCGAAAAGCAAAATTTTTTATTATTACAGGGATTTAAGACAACCTAACCCATAAAAATACGTCAAGTTAATTGCATAATTAATGAATAAATTACTTATATTTGTCACTTTAAGCAACTTATGGCTCGGATAATTATTTTACTAGGATTGATAATGATGGCATTGGGCTTGCAGGCTCAAACTCCGCTGAACCTTACTACAGCCGGAGAATTGCAAACTCCATCTGATGCCTATATAACCAAACCCGGCGAAAGTGTACTTATTCCCAATACACATATTTCGATGGTTCCACCCGAGCATTTTATGTTTTCGGCACAAATGCAGGGTTTTTTCAATGCAGGAACTTCCTCGGCCATTCAGGTTTCCGAGATTTTGGGAACATCGTATATCATGGTTTGCAAAAGCCTTACCCCGGAATACATTCAGAGTCAGAATTTAATCTATAAAGATAAAATCGATGTTACAACCAACTCCGGGTATGACGGATATATTTATATTTTAGGTTTTACCAGCAAAGGAGTCGATTATGAGCGTCTTATGTTTTTGGCCGGCGATTATCACCATACTATCTGGGCAAACGTTAGCTATCCCCTGATATCGAGAGGCATATTGTACGAAACGATGAAAGAAAGTTTATTAACAGCTCAATTTGTAAAATAATATGAGTAAAAGAATACTATTTACAGCACTGATTTTTGTTTTCGCTCTTGGAGTCGGAAAAGTTCAAGCGCAAAATGAGAATATCCTGATTCACAATATTCACTACTATTCCTACGATCAGGACATGTGGGGCGCAGGTGGCGCGTTCAACCTCGATTTCGACTACGAGTTGTTCCACCTCGAGTTCGACGAAAATATGAGTCTCGATTTCATAGAGGATGTTCCACTTCTGGGACCTGTTGGTGTTGCCTGGGAAGCAGGTTTCTGGGCTTACCTGAGTTCCACCTTCAGCATTCATGGTTTTACCCTTGGTTCAATCGATGTAAATTATCCAGTCGAAATTACACTTGACTTTCCGGACCATTATAGCTTTGATCATGGTGAAACCATTCTGGTAGAAACTTCCTATGAGGTTGAAGACGGTTGGTACCTCGACACCCACTTCCCGACAACCGGGATTATTGCCCTCGACCTTGAATATGGTTTTGGCGTTTACATGAACATTATTGTGTGTATGTTCGATTGTGAAACCATACCCATTCTTCCGAATCTTAGTGTTCCGCTCAATCCAACCTATACCGACCCGTTACCCCACGATTCCATTGCGATTTTTTACCTGAACGGTTATACCGGAGAAGTGGTATACCCATGTATCGATGAGGTTACCGGACTTCCAATGCTTTGTGAAGACGACCTGCTGCCCATTGTTATTCCGGACTGGTTCGAAATCGGCCTCACAGGAGAAATCGATATTCCTTATGTTGAAACTGAAGATTATCTTGATCCTGACACGCAATGTCTGACTGCCTATGGACAGGACGAATGGATATGGTTTAACCTGAATATTTTAACCTTTCTTTCGTGGATAGCCGGATTTATTCCGCCACCCGAAGGACCTGCAATTCAGGAAATTATTGGTATTATCAATGGAGGAACCATTACCTACGAAATTATGCCCGGGGTAAATGCGATTATCGATTATTATCTGCTACATCTTGATTTGCATATGTCGAGCTTTATGACTCAGGAGTTTTCGTTCTGCCCGACAATTTGGGTAACGCTTGGGTTCCCGACGGCACTACCCTATTCGGTGCTGGATCCCGATGCCGGAAATGCCGTAATTGATCAGGGAACAGCTCAGGATATAACTTTCAGAGTAAACGACAACCTCGAAATAACCTATCCCTGCTACGAATACGATTCCATGCCGGTTTCGGTTGCTTACCATTTTGACAATGAATTCAGTAATCACACATGGGACAGTATTGCATTCGATTTTATCGTCTCGGTGTTTTATGCGCATGTTACTATCCCATTCAGTTTCCCTAAAAACAATGACATGCCAGAGTTTGAATTACCTGCCGTAACTCAGATGACCGACGCCGGGTACACGCAAACATTGCGATACGCCTCACCCGAAATCAATATCATCTCGCCTCCTCAGGTCGATTTATCATCAACCGAGCCCAGCATCGATCTGGCCAAGGGTAGTGATACCGAAGACCCCTATCAGATGAAGGATATTGAATTTGAAATCGGTCCACTTTATGAAGAATCATTCCCATTGGGCTACATTCCTCTCACCTGGTACGACCAGACCTGGGAAATGGAAGGCTTCCTGCTCGACACCGTAGTTCCGGGAACCTGGCTCTATCCATTACCCTATCTTGATATGTCAATAAGTGCACAAGATGTTCTTTGCTTTGGCGATACCTCTGGGGTTATTACTGTTACTGCAATTCACAGCAGTGGCCAGTTTACTTTCGATTATTCATGGGGAACCCAGAATGTGCACATGAGTCCCGTTGACAGCATTATTGTACCTGCCGGGTATTACTTTGCCACGGTAACCGATGTGTATGGCTGCTCGGTGAGTGATGAAATAAACATTGCCAATGCCAACCCGCCACTGGTTTCTTATCTGTATGCCGACGATGTACTCTGCGCCGGAGAAGCAACCGGAAACCTGTATTCCTATGTATCGGGAGGTGTACCACCCTATAATTATTTATGGACTCCATCGGGTTCAACCGAAGCGAACCCTGTGGGCGTATATGCAGGTTGGCACTATTTATTGATTACTGATGCTGTGGGTTGTGAACACGAAGATTCTGTATTTATTGATGAACCTGACGAACCTTTGGTGATGACCTGGGAGTTCGAAAACGTTAGTTGTTTTGGGTTTTCTGATGCATTTATTGATTTAACCGTTACGGGTGGAACCCCTCCATATTATTTCCTTTGGTCGAACAATATGCAGACAGAAGATCTGTATAACCTCACTGATGGAGCATATACTGTAACCTTGATGGATTCTCACGGTTGCGACATTGAGCATACATTTGTTATTCTGATGCCCACCAGACTCGAAGTTGAACTCGAAATACAGGATGTGCTGTGTTATGGTGAAAACACCGGATGGGTTAATGCACAGGTAACAGGAGGAACTCCACCTTACACCTATGCATGGAACAATGGGGCAACATCTCAGGATTTGTTTAATCTTTTCGCAGGTATTTATGAATTGACTGTAACTGATGCAAACGGCTGTCAGGCATTTGCTATTGGCCGGGTTGAACAGCCTGATTTACCCCTGACACTGCAGATTGTACCAACGGATGTCCGTTGTTTTGGAGAAGGAAATGGTATTGCCGATTTAACCGTGATTGGCGGAACACCTCCCTATTATTATTCCTGGAGTAATGGCGAAATCAGTGAAGATATTTTTGATTTAGTACCCGGAATGTACAGTGTAACCGTTTTTGATGAACACGACTGCGTTGCCTATGCTCAGGTTCAGATATATCAACCGGTTGCACCGATGACCGGAACAATAACCGGAACCAACGTGGTATGTAATGGTGGCTCCGATGGCAATGTGTACATTGATGTTGCCGGAGGTACGCAACCCTACCACTATGCATGGTCGAACGGTAGCTGGGGCGAGGATCAGTTCAACATTGTTGCGGGCGTTTATACCGTTACGGTCACCGACGACAGATACTGCCACTATGTAATGTCATACGAGGTAACCGAGCCAGAGCCCTGGGTTATTGAAATTATCGAAAACCCCGAAATCTGTTATGGTCAGATTGTTAATATCGGGCTTAATCTGGTTACCGGAAATACTCCGCCATACGTTATTATGTGGAGTACCGGATCAACCGGAATGACCACCAACGTTAGACCGCTAACCGACAGCGTGTTTACCGCTACGGTAATCGACTTCAACAATTGCATGAGCAATCCCATTCCAATTTCAGTTACCGTTCACGACCCCGTTGCCATGACAGTCGAAAACAGCAGCGAGACAGTGTGTCCGGGAGATTTCGTCGATTTTGATGTTGAAATAACCGGTGGTGGTATTTCGGGCAATTATGTTACCATCAACGATTCGTTGTTCCATCTTCCGGTTTCAATACAGGTATTCAGCGATACCAGCTTCGAATTCATTGTATATGATACCTGTAATTATCAATTCGCAAGGGTAGTAAAAGACATCAACACTCATCCCTTACCTCCTATCTTTGCGGTTGCCGACGTCACCTACGGTTGCGCACCATTGACTGTGTCGTTCAGGGAAACAAGCCCGAACGTTGGCCAAACCTATTTGTGGAACTTCGATGATGGCGACTTCGAAAACCTCTCCTTCGATAAATATCCGGTTCATACATTTTTCAATTCAACCACCTATCATGTAAATCTCGAAGTAACAGGAGCCGAAGGTTGTAAAACCGACACAACCATTGGTATTGTCGTATTCCCTGTACCGGAAGCTGATTTCAGAGCTTCATCCACCAGGGTTCATATGGCCAGTCCCTCTGTAAGCTTCACCAACTTTACCGAAGGTGGATTCTTCTTTAACTGGAATTTCGGAGACGGAGCTGCAAGCACCGAAGCCAACCCGCAGCATAACTTTTTGTTCCCGGGTATTTATCATGTTACCATGCGTACTGAATCGCTATACGGATGTGTTGACAGTACCGGTGTTGATATTACCGTTACGAACGAAACCTTAATCTATGCACCCACTGCCTTTACTCCGAATCATGACCTGATTAACGAGAATTTCAGAATTATAGGCGATGGGATTGATTTAGCTACCTATAAACTTGAAATTTATAATCGCTGGGGCGAACGCATTTTCGAAACCACCGATTATTTAACTGGCTGGGACGGAAATTCTGACCTCAAGGAATGTCCCCAGGGCGTATATTCATGGGTTCTTTATTTCACCGATCCGTTTGGAAACCTGTACACAAAGAGTGGTCAGGTTACCCTGTTACGTTAGCAACAATCTTACGATAAAAAACTGCGGCTGACACCGCAGTTTTTTTTACACCTATATTATAATAGAGTAAACTGCATGGATTTGAACGATTTAAAGGATGTATAAATCCATAACAACTAGACCAAAACCAAAAGTTATATACAGATATAAACAGACGCTGTTGATATAATAACCGCTTCAGAAGCCTGCTACATATAGGAAATTAAAAAAAAACATCTATTTTTGCCGCGTAACCAACACTAGACTTATGGTAAAAATATTACCTCTATTGTCGCTCGCTTTCCTCCTTTCAACCCAAATCTTCTCACAGTCAGCAAAAGTTACAGGAACAATCAAAGACCAAACCAATAATGAATTGTTGTTTGGTGTAAACGTAATTGTTACCGGTGCTGCTGACACAACCAATGTTAAAACCGGCGCAACCACCGATTTTGACGGAAAATACGTATTAGACCTGCCGGCAGGTACCTACACAGTTACCTACCAGTATGTAGGTTATCAGCGGGAACGCACCAAGGTAAGTGTAAAGGCAGGCGAAACCAAAGTAATCGACATGACCCTGAAACCCAGGGCAGAGTTGATTGACGAAGTAGTTATCAGTGCTGGTAAGTTTGAGCAAAAGCTTTCGGATGTTACTGTAACTATGGAAGTAATCAAACCCAAAATGATTGAAAACACCAACACCATCAGCATGGAAACTGCAATCAATCAGATTACCGGGGTGGATGTTTCCGACCAGCAACTCAGCATCAGGAGCAGTTCCGGCTGGAGTTACGGCGCCGGAAGCCGTGTTATCATGCTTATGGACGACTTACCACTGGTTTCAGCCGATGCAGGGGATATAAAATGGAATTATATTCCCGTTGAAAACATTTCACAGGTAGAAGTTGTAAAAGGGGCATCCTCAGCTCTATTTGGTTCTTCAGCATTGAGTGGAGTAATCAACGTTCGATCAGCCTATCCGACCGACAAACCACAGACCACGGTAAGCTACTTTGTGGGTATGTATGGTAATCCAAAAACTGAATCTTATATATGGTGGGATCAGGATTTTTACGTAAACGACTCCCTTTTTTACCAGACGATTCCTCTGAGAAATGGTTTATATTATTGGGTAAGAAACCCGATGTATTCCGGACTCAGCCTCTCGCATAGTCAACAATTTGGAAATCTCGATCTTACTCTGGGTGGCAATCACTTTGTTGATGAAGGGTATCGACAGAAGGAGTACGAAATCCGCAGCAGGGCTAATGTAAACTGGCGTTATAGAAGTAAAAAAATCGAAGGTCTTGCTTTTGGCATGAATACAAATTTTATGGCTGTCGATAAGTCGGATTTCTTTTTCT
>JAGOEF010000198.1 GCA_017997855.1 Bacteroidales bacterium | reverse complement strand
TTTATAAAGCGACGTTCCTTTTTAGCAATTTTTTTGTCAATATCCCATCCAATATAGGGTTTTGAAAAAGCATTTTTGCTGACATTAATCTGATCGAAGCGGTTTGCTGTTTTCATATGACGATTATTCTTTAATCTTCAATAGTGATATTATAATGTCCTCTGCATTTGCGGGCGCTGGCCTTCTTTTTTTTGTCGGCCACCACACGGCTCCGGAAACGGCCGTCGTAAAAGCCCTGCTCTCTGGCCTTTTCCCGGTTCCGGGCTTTTATGTAGTTGTGCACATCTTTTTTCATGGCAAAATTTTTTAATTGTGAACCTTTCATTTACTGTTCATTTTATCCTGGTTTCAAGGTTAATCCTGCAATCAGGATTTTTTTCAGGACAATGACACGGGTTATTTTATGATTTTTTATTTGCATTTTACTATTTGTTTTTAATTGTTGCAGATAACAAATCCGTTGAATACCCAGAAAATTCCTTTTGCTTCTTCCATATTGTTTTTTTGATTCGATGCCGGATTTGCAAAAGATTTGCCAAAATTAAAAATATTGAAAATCAATGATATTATTTTTTGTATTGTATTATTTTATGTATTTTTGTGTCAAATTATGATATATGAAAAGAGTATTAATTTCGTGGGTAGCCCTCAACCAGGATTTTAAAGACGGGCAGGTTAACACTGACAACAGCCCGAATTACCAGTTTCACAAACATTTTTACGATCACGCCAAACACATTATTCTTTCATCCTTCAAACAGGACGACATCCGGCTTGCCCTGCTGACAAACCGTATCAAACGCGACTTTCCCACCCATGAAGCCGAAGGAATAGGCATGGACATTAAAAATGTCATCGATCTGAAAGAAATCAAAACCAAGGTGGAAAACCTCCTGCTGACCATGGCTGACAAGGAGATAGACATTTTTTTCTCACCGGGGACGTCGATCATGCAGGTGTCATGGTATGTTTGCCACACATCACTTAAACTCAACACACGCCTGATACAGACAGTATCTGAAAAAGTTTCCCGGTCGGGCAAACCAGAAATGATGTTCATTGAAACGGAACAATCACCCATGCCTTACACTGCGATACTCAAACAGAATCTCGGCGAACGGCAGGATGCACCTTATGAATTTACCGGCGATTACCTGATCACGGAAAGCATCAAACCTGTGTATGATAAGGCATACAAAATTGCCCAGACCGACAAGGTTACCACGCTGATACTCGGTGAAAGCGGCACCGGCAAAGAGCATCTGGCCCGTTTTATCCATCATAATTCGGCACGCAACAACGAGGCTTTTCTGGGGATCAACTGTTCGGCCTTTACCGACACCATCCTCGAATCAAGGTTGTTCGGGCATAAAAAAGGCGCTTTCACAGGAGCAGTCACCGATAGTAAAGGCATTTTCGAACAGGCAGAATCCGGCACTATCTTCCTCGACGAAATCGGGGATATTTCTCCATATATGCAACAGTCGCTGCTCAGGGTGTTGCAGGAAAAAGAATTCAACCCTGTCGGAGGGAAACCCATAAAAACCAATGTGCGTGTGATAGCCGCCACCAACAAAGACCTGACAGCGTTGTGCAAGGAAAACAAATTCAGGTGGGATCTGTATTACAGACTGGCAGTGGCAGAACTTGAGCTGCCAACGCTTTTTGCCCGCGGCAGAAAAGAACTTGAAAAGATGATAAACTATTTTGCCGTTAAAAAGCAAAAAGAATTACGTAAGGAGCAAAAACTGTCATTCAGCCCCGAAGCCATGAAACTGCTGCTTGCCTATACGTTTCCGGGCAATGTGAGGGAACTGGAAAACCTGATAGAAACGCTGTACGTGTTCAGCACAGGAACCATACAACCCGGAGACATCCCTGCCCGGTTTCATTCCAATACGGAAGGGGCTTCGCTGTTATGGCGCGATGCAGAGAAAAACCACATTATCAAAGTGCTAAACATCTGCCGTGGCAATCAGCGCCGGACATGGCTGGCGCTTGGCTACGGATCGCTGAATACGCTTAAAAAGAAGATCAGGGAGTATGAGATTGAGGCATAGAATAGTGTTTGTAAGCAAATATCATTTTCTTTCTTAACCTCCTGTTAATTAATAATGCCTGCTCCGGCAAACTCAACACCATGCATTTGCATCAGTAAATGCAGCTTTTTCCGGTTTAAAACCATACTGGCCTTGCAGGGCAGACCTTAAACCCTGGTCTAATCATTACAGCTATATAAACCCGAAATGGCAGTGTCCTTATATTTGGCACCAGGATATACTTCGATTATTGTGAACCTGAATTTACCTTTTTCCTTAATTTCAACAGGCAAGGTTATTTCCTGCCGCCCCATTTTATCCGCAAGTTTTACATAACAGATATCTTTATCATTGAACGATATCAGCATTTTTTTTATTCTTGAATTGTTTTCCCACACTCCGGGGCTTGATTGGTATCCGTTTAAAATCCATATGGTTTTAGCGTCACAAATGGCCCAATCCATTATTTCAATATATTGCCCGATCCCATACTCTTTTGCACCTTCCACCCAGGCTGTCGCAGGATTGTCATCAGCAATATTTTCAGGGTAATAATCACAATATCCCTGCGGGAGAAGCACTGAACTTGAAGAAATTTTGGTTTTATCAGGCAAACAAACGGTATTGCAATTCCATGTAAAATAGTTTGTTGCACTGTTTCCTGTCAGTATCCACTGATCTTTATCCCAATATTTAGAGCCAAAGGATTTTGCGGTTACTGTAGGAATGTTTGATCTGAAAAATAAAAATCCGGGGATGCCCGCTATTACGACTATTATCAGAGCGATAAACAACCATTTGAGCCATTGGCTCTTGTTGTTCACTGGAAACATCTTCATCAGAGAATTAATAAATCCCATTTTTCCCCATGAGTGTTTTTCTTTAACCTCACCTCCGTTTTGCTTAACTTTCGTTTTGCAATTTTCTTCATATTTGACAATATGTGGCCATTTGCCGGTCTTTAAAAAGGTTTCAGCCACTTCAGCCAACTGTCTGGCATCGGGTCGTTGTACCGGTAAAGAGGCCATGCAGGCGGTCAGAATATCATTTATTCCGGATGAAAAACCGTCAGGCAGGTCGGGTATTTCGGCGCCGTTTTTTTGTATTAAGCCACCATGGTCGCCAAAAGGAAGATTTCCGGTGAGAAGCTCATACAAAGTAACCCCGAGCGCCCAGATATCACTCTTGCTGGTTGGGTCAGGCGATTTCCCGAAACGCTCGGGGGCCATATAAGGGATGGTTCCTGAACTGTCTGATGTTTTACCCATGCTTTTGGTGAGTGTGCGCCGTATGTGGCTGCTGATGCCGAAATCGGCCAGCAGGTAGTTTCCTTCGTCATCAATGAGAAAATTATCAGGCTTTATATCCTGATGAATGATAGGCGGGTTTTGCTTATGCAGGTAGGCGAGGGCAGAGGCCGCCTGCTGCATAAAAACTGCCAGTTGCTTTTCATCCATTTCGCCGGCACGGCTCAAAGCAGAGCCGTTTCTGCAATAGGGCATTACCAGATAAGGTGAGCCTTCATGATCGTCGAAATGGCTTGCGCGTAATAGCCCGGGATGTTTGAGGTTGAATACCAGTGCATATTCTTTGCTGAAAAGTTCCAGCCCTTTTTCATCCAGGCCTTTTTCCGGAGCAAATATTTTTACTGCAACAGGCATATTGCCGGCTTTGGCATCTTCGGCCAGCCACACTTCCGAATAACCGCCTGAGCCAAGCTTTTTGATCAGTTTGTAGCGATTGGCAAAGAGCATCCCTTGTTTTAAAACGGGCATTGTTATTAGTTCGTTATAGGCTTACAAAAATATGATTTTTTTGCATAAAAACAAATAGAAATGAATATTAAGTCCTCTCCCCAAAGCCCCGTTTTTCTTGTCCTGCGACTTTTTGCCCTTTATCCCAAAGAGAAGTTGCAGAAAATCAGTTTACAACTGGGTATTAGATTATTGGGTGCGAAGTTCGGAAACTTCGTACAACTGAGTTCAGTTTTGCTAATTCTTCGGAATTGTTGTGTACCACCACGGTGAATATCTGTATCTGCATTTTTTAAAAAAATTTTCGACCCCGCAAGCGGGGTAAGGTTTTAACTCGTTTTACCCATTACGTTCATTATTCGCTTCACTCCCCCGTTGAAATTACTCCGTAATTAACGGGGTAAACGTTACGCTCATTATTCACT
>JAGOEF010000197.1 GCA_017997855.1 Bacteroidales bacterium | reverse complement strand
ATTGTAAAAATAGAAGGCTTCATAGGGAAACCCGATAAAACACGGAAAACACCCGACGAACAATTCTTCTTTGTGAACAGCCGCTACATGCAGCACCCCTATTTCCGTAAAGCTGTGATGATGGCCTATGACAATATCATTCAGACCAATACCTACCCGTCTTTTTTTATATTTATGGATGTTGACCCATCGCAGATTGACATCAATATACATCCGACCAAAACCGAGATTAAATTTGAAGAGGAAAAAGCAATTTTCCAGATACTCAATGCTGCTGTAAAAGAATCGCTGGGGAAGTTCAATATCATGGCACCCATGGAGTTTAGCGAAGATATTACCCGTGATGTGCATTTCACGTCAACCACCGAATTCAAGCCACCGGTTATTTCGCTGAACCCCGATTACAACCCATTCGAAAAATCAAATTCAGTTCAAAAAGCAAAAAATTATTACGAGCATTTCGACAAGGGTTTTCATGAAACCGGAAAATCACAGACCAATTGGGAACTTCTGTATGAAGCTGCCCGGCGTGAGCCTTCGGCGGATTCTGAATTACCTGCTACAACACAGACATCGCAAGATAGTAACGATTTTTTTCAGTTAAAGGAAAAATATATTCTCACGGCTGTAAAGTCGGGTTTGATGATGATTGACCAGGGACGTGCACATGAGAGAATTTTGTACGAAGAAATGCTGCTTCATATGCAGGACAGACGCTCTGCGACGCAAAAACAATTATTTCCGGAGCAAGTGGAGTTGAGTAATGCCGACCGCGCCCTGCTGGCCGAAATTTCGGATCAATTACTGGCCGTGGGATTCGACATCAGTTTTCTGGGTCGTAATACCATCGCTATTAATGGGGTACCTTCGGAGCTCACTTCAATCAATCCGGTGTCATTGTTCACCGAAATGCTCGAAACATATAAAGCCGTTGGCGAAAAATTACAGCTACCCTATCACGAACGACTGGCACTGTCGCTGGCCAAAACATCGGCAATACATTCGCAACGATCGCTTACCGCTGCCGAAATGAAAGATTTATTTTTCCGGCTCATGTCGTGCAAAAATCATAATTTTGCGCCCGATGGAAAAAAAATCATCGAGATTATCAGTATCGACGAAATTGCAAAAAAGTTTAACTAAGCTGTTTTATGAACCAATATAGCCCTGGAGGATTTTTAAGTTTGCCGCCGGTAGTAAAAAACCTGCTTATTATAAATGTTATTTTATTTATTGCTACGCTCATTCTCGAACGAACCGGCATCGATTTGTACCAGTATCTGGCAGTCCATAGCATTAAGAGTCCCGATTTCCGGCCCTATCAGTTGATTACCCACATGTTCATGCACGGGGGAATAGGACATATTTTCTTCAACATGTTTGCCTTGTGGATGTTTGGCCGTGTACTCGAAGATGTGTGGGGATCGCGCCGGTTTTTTGTTTACTATTTTGTAACCGGACTTGGAGCTGCATTTTTACATCTGCTCGTAAATTATATCGAAGTGCAGGCCCTGATGAAACAGATGAACCCTGCATTGGTTAGCCAGGTTCTCTCGGAAGGAGCCGATTTGTTACGCAGCGGACTTAATTACAGCGATTCGCTTGCCGGGAAACTCAACCTGATGCTAAACACTCCTACGGTGGGTGCATCGGGTGCAATATACGGATTGTTGCTTGCTTTTGGTTTTCTGTTTCCGAATGCAATTATTTACTTATATTTTGCCCTTCCCATAAAAGCCAAATGGTTTGTAATTTTGTATGGAGGTCTGGAACTTTATTTAGGATTTGCCAACAGGGCTGGCGACAATGTGGCACACTTTGCCCACCTTGGTGGAATGCTTTTTGGGCTGATATTCCTGCTAATCTGGAAAAAACACAAATTCAATCGCTGGAACTGATGAGCATTGTAAGCGAAATAAAAGCTTCATTCCGTAACGGTTCCGTCGTTACCCGCCTCATTTACATGAATCTGGCAGTATTTCTGGTTACGGGATTAAGTTTTGCCATAATTTTTTTATTAGACGGAAATATCGGAAATGTTCGGAAGTGGCTCGAAATACCGGCCGATTTCAGCTTGCTGCTCAGCCGGCCATGGACACTTATCACATACATGTTTACCCACTTCGGATTTCTTCACATTCTTTTTAATGTGTTAACTCTGTATTGGTTCGGCAAACTGTTTTTACAATACATGACACAGCGGCAGTTGTTGGGAGTTTACCTATCGGGAGGTATCTGGGGCGGATTGTTTTTTGTGTTATCCTATAATGTTTTTCCGGCCTTTAAAAGTGTTGTCGGCGAAGCCACCGCTGTAGGCGCATCAGCGTCGGTAATGGCAATAATATTCACTGTTGCAACATTGGTTCCCAAACACGAAATACACATGATGTTTATAGGCAAGGTAAAATTGATATATCTGGCACTGGCAGTAGTAATTATCGATGTTGTAAGTATCCCTTACGGCAATGCCGGCGGGCATATTGCACACCTTGGCGGCGCCGCCTTTGGGGTGTTGTTTGCATTTCAATACCGAAAAGGACATGATATAGGTGCCTGGACTGTGAAAATTGTGGATTTAATAAGCCGTGTTTTCAGGAAAAAGGAAAATATCAGAGTTAGCAGTCGTAATCATTCAAAAGCCGGTTATAGCAAGCAAGCCGACATGGATTACAACGCAAAAAAGAAAGCTGAACAGGACGAAATAAACAGCATTCTCGATAAGGTGGCTCGTTCGGGTTATGGCAGCCTGACAGCCTCCGAAAAAGAAAAACTGTTTAAAATGAGCAGTAAAAAATAGATTCGTCTATTAATCACCAAATGGCTTTTCGTTAGAAAAATCGGGGCGGTATACCGTTGTGCTATCCAATTCCTGTAACCATCCCCGGTAAAAACCTAGCTCCTGCATAACTTCAACCAGATTCTCGTATTCACTGTGTGAAATACTCCGGTTGAGTTGCGGATGGTTTTCAACACGAGAGGTCGGATAATATTGCGACATCAACGAAATATGAAGTTTTACCGAAAATTCACTTGCAATAGTTTGCAATACGGTAATACTTTGATCCACTGCCCCTGGAAGTACCAGATGGCGCAGAATTATACCCGAAGCAGCCAGTCCGTTTTGGTCTACAATCAGACCGGTTCCTTTTTGCCTCAACATTTCACGAATAGCCTCAATGGCAACCGAAGGGTAATCGGGAGCATCGGAATATGCCATGGCAAGCTTAGCATCCATATATTTAAAATCAGGCAGGTACACATCAATCAGTCCTTCAAGTCCACGAAGGCTTTCCACATTGTCGTATGCATTGGTGTTGTAAACAAAAACAGGATTTCGACCAGTCGCCTTTATTCCCCTGATAATTGCACACATTTGTGGAATGCAATGCGAAGGAGAAACAAAGCCCACGATATTTTCGGTAGTATCGAGAACACTGCAAATGCGCGAAACTAACTCATTATAATCCGACGGTCCCGGTAAATTACCATCCGAGTTTTCCGAAATATCGCAGTTTTGACAATACATGCATTGCAGGTTACAATGCGGAAAGAAAACATTACAAATGCCGTTACTGCCGGATATTACCTCTTCCTCTCCCTTATGTATGCATACCGACGACACCCGGAACATGGCATCACAACCACAATACCCTGTTTCGCCTTCCATGCGGTTAACCCCACATTTGCGCGGACACAGGGTGCAGTGTGACAGCATTTCTATTTCGGAGGGTAAATACAAAAATCAATATTTTAAATTAATCCGGAATTTCGTTACTTGTAGTCAAGGGTTTGCAACACCCCCTCAACCAGTTCGGGCTCAAAACCTTTTCCAAACATATAACGCAATATCTTTTGTGAATATTCGAATGGGCTGGGCGCTTCCATTTTCCGTTGCAAAATCAGCATTTTAATGGTTTTGGCATACTCGGTTTCATCAATTTGAGCAAGGGCATCTTCGATAGCGGCGGCAGGAATTTTCTTCATATTTAGTTCGTACCTGATTTTAATCCGCCCCCAACGGTTAAAACGAAATTTATCCATCGCAAAGGCCAAAGCATAGCGTGCATTGTCGATAAATTTTTCATCGGTGAGTTGTGCCACAATTTCGTTGCGCTGTGTATGCGTTAATTCGTACTTTTTAAGGTACAGCAGCACGTCGTAGCTGCATTTTTCGCTTTTTCCGCATAACCAGCGTGCATTCTCATACGCCTGTCTTACAT
>JAGOEF010000196.1 GCA_017997855.1 Bacteroidales bacterium | reverse complement strand
CTTACGCTATCACAGCTTCATTTCACGCTGAAGCCATTTTTTAAAAACGGGGTCGGGAATCAAGGTGCGTTTTCCTGTAATGTCGATAAGCTCTTTTTGTTCAAGAGCTTTTCTCATTCTGACCACATTGGCCGATGATCCTAGATTGTATTTGAAAATAACGGAAGAAGTGCTTAGTTCTGTTTCAACGCCATCGGCTAAAGCCCTTAAAAGATTCAGTTGGTAGCCCGACAGGTTTTCAAGATATCTATAATACAATGTGCTGTTCTGGTTGAGAAGTTCATTGTAAGCCTGATTGAATGTTTCGTCGGAGGCTGATTCGTTTGATAATGACCACACCAACCATGCAAGGTGCTGTACGTAAGAAGAATGGTTTTCGACCGATTCACAAATTTTTAATGCGATTTCGGGACTGATGTTCTTCCCTGTTTTTTCAAATCGTTCGCAGATGTATGCGACCCAATGCGGTGTGTCAATCTTGGGCAGGTACATTAATTCGCCAAACTTATAGAATGGCATACTGGGCTTTGAGAATATTTCGCTCAGAAAGTGCATTTTGCTCCCATACAAACAATAGCTTGCGTCGTTTTGTAATTGCCATACACTTCGCAATTTTTTCTGAAAGTTCTTGGAGTCCGAAAAATCTGATATTTGTTGAAATTCATCTATGCAAACAATGATTTTGATGTTTTTTGCCGCTGCAATTTTTTGCGGCAGATTGAGAATATCCTGTTCGGGTTGAAGATTTTCGGAGAGATCAAGCGACAGCGAAAAATCGTTTACAGGGTCAACGCCAAAATTTAGGCGTGGCGATAATCGTGATAGGAATTGCTTTACATTTCCGGCCCATTCTTCCCAGCGCGAGGCAGTTTGCCGAATCATTTCGGTAGAGAACATCCGGTAGAAGTCTTCTTCGCATCGGCAAAAAAAAGCGTCCATACAAACCACCTTTATATTTTCGCAGGATTCGTTAACCTGAATTGCAACCTTTTGTACCAATGAAGTTTTTCCCCACCGGCGTGGCGATACTAATATAGTATTTATGCCGTGTTCAAAGTTCATTCTCAGCCGGGCAGCTTCTTGCTCACGGTCGGTAAAATTCTCGTTGCTGGTAGCTGATCCAAAAACAAATGTTTGACTCATACGCTGCGGTTTCATAAGGTTAAATCATCACAAATATAATAGCATTTTTAATTACTAACAACTCTGTTAGTAACAAAGTTGTTAGTAACAAAGTTGTTAGCCATATAAAACACAGAAAATCAGAGAGAAAAGATTATTTAATTCTAATTTGTCATACGAAAAAATACGCATAAAAAAAGCCGGAAAACTCCGTTTGGGTGTCTTCCGGCTTATGGTTCAATTGCAATTATTCAATAAAGCTAACCCAGCCAAATGGGTCTTCCACATCGCCGAACTGAATGCCCACGAGGGTTTCGTACAAGCGTGTCGAAACGGGTCCGGGGATTCCGTCTTTGCAGAAGTGATACACGTGCCCCGAGTCAAGGTCGTTGATTTCGCCGATGGGTGAAATTACGGCAGCAGTACCACAGGCGCCCACTTCTTCGAATGTGCTGAGTTCGTCTTCGGCTACCGGACGGCGCTCGGTTTTATAGCCGAGGTGTTCGGCCAGCTGCAGGAGGCTCTTGTTGGTGATGGAAGGCAGGATTGAGGTGCTCTGGGGTGTGATGTAGGTGTTGTTTTTGATGGCAAAAAAGTTTGCAGCACCAATTTCGTCAATATATTTTTTCTCTTTGGCATCGAGGTACATGGGTGCGCCGTAGCCGGCTTTATGCACACGCTCGCCGCCACGCAGACTGGCTGCATAGTTACCGCCGACTTTCAGGGTTCCGGTGCCCAGTGGGGCTGCCCGGTCGGAGTCGCGCACGATGGCTATTTTTATGGGTTTGAAACCACCCTTGAAATAAGGGCCTACCGGAGTAACAAAAATCATGAACATATATTCGTCGGAGGGGCTTACACCCACCTTGGGGCCACTTCCGAACAGGAAGGGCCTGATATAGAGCGATGCTCCGCTGCCATAGGGCGGAACAAATTCTTTGTTTTTCAGAACCACTGTTTTTACCATTTCGTAGAACAGGTCTTTGGGCACCGGCTGCATCAGAATTCCATCGGCAGAATTGTGCAGGCGCTGCCAGTTTTCTTCCCAGCGGAACAAACGGATGCGCCCGTCTTTGCCACGATACGCCTTGAGCCCTTCGAAGGCTTCCTGTCCGTAGTGCAACACAGTAGCGGCCATGTGTATGTTTACAAATTCAGAGTCGGTAACTTCGGGTTTGCTCCAGGCTCCGTTCTTAAAATATGCGCGGATATTGCAATTGGTTTTTACGTATCCGAAAGGCAATTGCGACCAGTTTAAATCAACCATAGTAATAAAATTTTGCGGTTAATAAGCACACCAAAATTAGGCTTTATGCTTGAATTATCCTAATATCAGGGTATGTTTTGTACCATAAAGAATTAGTTGCAATTTTTACGCTGGCGATAAAGCGACCGGTATTAATTGCTGTTTTACTGATGAAAATTTTCATTACCTTTACAGGCAAATCAATACGTAACATCATTACCATGAAAACGAATCCCAGGACAGGCATTGCAGTTATTTTTGCCTGTATTTTGCTGTTTGTTGTTGCCGGATGCAACGAAGATTCAAATTTTTTCGAAACACTTTTTAGCAAAAAAGTGAAGATTTCAGGGAAAATAGACCGCTCGAAAAGCGGTTCTTCCGATAACCAAAAAAACACCGACAACGACTACACCCTTGATCAGGCCGAGAAAGTTTTGATTTTTTACGGACGAAAATATGATTTGGTTAATATTCGTAACGATGGTTCGTTTTCGGGGCGTGCACCTCTGGGCAGTGCTACTGCGGTGGCATTTCTCACCGAAAACAACGAATTTATCGGAAACCTGTTTGTAGGTGGTATCAATTTTTTACCCTTGGTTTCGGATAATGGCGAATTAAGCGAAATCGACCTGGAGGAATTAACCCTCGATGGCGACCGGGTGATTCCTGCCAACGATCCGCTGGGAAGTCAGATTATCCTCAGTGAGGCAGAACTTGAGTTTATGAATGAAGTAGGGGCTTATTATCGTTCGCTTTCGAAAAATATCGACATGAATAACAATATTACGCCTGATGTAATGGAACATGGCATCATCGACATAACCATCTGCTCAAATTTCTTTGCCGGAAAATTCGGGGTTAACAACAGCGCTGCAGAATTGGGTTCGTTCGATGCAAGTTCCATCAATTATACGATTTTTATGGAAGGTCCTATCGAGTGGATATCATCTTCCGACAACAGTATTCCCGAAAATGCCTATATATCGGGTCCAGCCGACGATCCGTGTACCGACCTGCGCAATGCCGGTAATTCGTATTCCAACAACAGCAATTTTAAGGTGAATTTTGCAAGGGGTCTCAATGATGGCGTATTTTTGCCTTTTCCGGCCGGTATTTACACCCTGCATATTGACAATCAGGAGTTTACGTTTTATTATTCAAACCTGAACACATTCAATTATTGGGTGCTGGCAATTCCTACACTTATTACCAATAGTGAGAATCAGGTAACCCATATTCAACTTCACTATCAATTTCCGGATGGAACCGAAATTGACCCGCAAAGACTTCTAAGCACGGGTATTAGTATCGATATTTCCGGCGAAAATTACAATAATATTTTATCGCAGTTGTATGAATCTGGAGATGGCTCAGATCCTGAATATGACTACCACAATATAGAACTCGAAACACCGATATCCCTTGATGATATTCAATCGGTAAGAATTGGATATGGCGATTTGTTTGGCAACGAATGTGGCAATTCGTGGGGTAAGCAGTTAACGCAATACAAGAAGAAATGAGGTTATTAGCATTTTAAGGTCAGTTCTTTTACGAAAAATCGTAATTAGTAGGGCTTGTTACTGAATCCCTGCGGCTCTTTTTATGAATTTCGAAATATCGGTATTGTCGATATACCCTTCGAATAAATGGCTGCCCACGCCGATTGAGAACACGGGCACAGGTATTCCGCTGTGATAATATGTGGTAAAACCCACAGCGGCATTGCGCGACACAATGCCAGCTGCTGCGGCTGCAACCGGATGATTGCCCCCGTACAGGATTTTTTCTTCGGTATCGCTTAATAATATGATTTTGTTGGCGTAATCGTAGGCTGCTTTCAATAATTTGAGG
>JAGOEF010000195.1 GCA_017997855.1 Bacteroidales bacterium | reverse complement strand
GCAGCATCCACAGCTGTGCAATTTGACTCATCCAAACCAGTTACTTCACATCTTTGCCCATTATACACTACATTCTCTACTGTACATTTACAAGGACACCAAAGGTACTTCATCTCAGGAAGGTATGCAATGCTTTTATTGTGCCCTACCTCAACAAATTCTCCTCGATCAAATTTCGAACATGCTAATATTGAAATACTAACTATAGCAACCGCAGTAATTAAATAATATGACTCATTTATTTTCATATAATTAATTTTTAGAATTATTTAACAAAATTATTTAACAAAATTATTTAACAAAATTATTTAACAAAATTTTAACAAATTGCCATGCACATTCTGAATCGATTTACGGGAATAATTCAAAGAATAATATTCCTCAAAACATTCCTATCTTTACCCACTAAACAAATATTACAACTAACATGAATAAAATTGTCATGCAAATTGGTTTGGTGCTACTGTTGGCACCTGCATTACAAGCCCAGCGGCTCATCATTACGCCCTACGAGCAGTCCGAAAAAACCATAACCATGACTTACGACGAAATTCTTCGTTACAGCCGGCTTTTCGACAGCACCAGCAACTACATCAAATATGTATCGATTGGGAAAACCGGAAACGGCTACGATATTCCGCTGCTCATCTACGATGCCTCGTCACAATTCGACCCTGTGTCGGCGCGAAAAGCCGGAAAAGCCGTATTGTTGATTCAGGCAGGAGTTCATGCCGGAGAACCCGATGGCACCGATGCCGGTATGATGTTGTTCCGCAACCTTTCGGTCAGCCGGAAAATTTTGTACCGCAATACCATTATTTTATTTCTGCCCAGCATGAATCCCGAAGGCTGTCTGCGACGCGGACCCAACAACCGGATTAATCAGAATGGCCCGGTCGAAATGGGCTGGCGCACCAATGCATCCAACCAAAACCTGAACCGCGATTACCTGAAAGCTGAATCGCCCGAAATAAAAGCCTTCCTGAAGCTGTTTAACGCCTGGATGCCCGATTTGTTTATTGATTGCCACACCACCGACGGTGCCGATTACCAGTATGTGATGACCTACGACCTTACCGATATGTGCCTGTTGAGCGACGCGCAAAACAAATGGCAGTCCGAAGTTTTCATGCAACCCCTGCTGAAGCGGATGCGCGAAAAATCTTTCCCCATGTTCCGCTATGTTACGTTTAAAAACTGGCACGACCCCAAAAGTGGTCTGGTGCGGTGGATACCATCACCCGTGCTGTCGGAAGGCTATGCAGCTGCCCGCAACCGGCCGGGACTGCTGCTCGAAACCCACATGCTGAAACCTTACGGGCAACGAGTGGATGCTACTCTTGAAGTACTTATTTACGCTGCCTCGATATTGGATATAGAGCGCGAGACCATTATCCGCCTCAACAACGAATCGGATTTGGCCGTATCGAAACTCTACGAAACAAAAACCCCGGTACCGGTTGATTTCAACAGCCTCGACGACAGTGTTCAGATAGACTTCGAAGGGGTGGAATACACCGTAGTAAAAAGCCGGATTACCGGCGGCGACTGGTTTCAGTATTCCGACACACCGGCCATTCACAAAGTGTGGTTCTACCACAACCCGAAGCCTTCGGCGCGTGTGGAGCTTCCGGCAGCCTATATTTTCGAACCGGCGTGGCAACAGCTTACCGCAATTCTCGATGCCCATGGAATAAAATACACCAGACTGTATAAAGAAATGAAAATACCGGTAGAAGCCTATCGCTTCAACAAGGTAAAATTTGCATCGGAACCCTACGAAGGTCGTCAGCGCATTGTTGACTTCAGCAGCGAAACAATCAACGACAGCCTGGTTTTTCCGGCTGGCAGCATTGTGGTAGAAACACGAAATCCGAATGCCCGTTTACTCGCTTACCTGTTTGAACCGGTTTCACCGGCCAGTCTGGTGCGCTGGGGATTTTTCAATGCCGTATTCGAGCAAAAAGAATACGCTGAATCGTATGTAATGGAACCACTAATCCGCAGTATGCTGAAAAGCGACCCCTACCTCACCACCGAGTTCAACGAAAAAATGCAGAACGATAAAGAATTTGCATCGAATGCATGGGCCATACAAAACTGGTTTTACAATAAAACCAAATACCGCGACACCGAGAAAAACATTGTTCCGGTGTACCGAATCAACGAAGTGACATTGCGAAAAATTCAGTCGAAATAAGCATTGAAAAATCAGGGCAAAGCATACATCTATGCCATACTAACCGTACTGCTCTGGTCGACGGTTGCCACCGCATTTAAAATTGCACTGCGCGAATTCGACTTTTACAACTTCGTTTGTTTCAGCTCGCTGACGGCCGCCATTGCATTGTTTGCAGCCATAATATTTTCAGGCAAATTAAAAGAACTCCGTGCTACAACATACCGCGATTTTGCCAAATCGGCCTTTCTGGGATTTCTGAACCCTTTTGCCTATTATCTCGTGCTGTTCAAAGCTTACGATATACTGCCCGCACAGGAAGCTCAGCCACTCAATTATGTATGGCCAATAATGCTCGTACTTATTTCGATACCATTATTGAAACAAAAAATCAGCTGGCTCAGTCTGATGGCAATAATTGTTAGTTTCACCGGGGTTCTTGTCATCTCGACCCATGGTAAACTGCTCGACATGAAGTTCTCGAACGGACAGGGTGCGGCACTGGCCCTGGGAAGTTCGCTTATCTGGGCTTTCTTCTGGATTTTCAGCATGAAAGACCACCGCGACGAAACCGTAAAGCTTTTTTTGAGTTTTGCCTTTGGCTTCATCTTCAGCCTGATTGCCTGCCTTATTTTTTCGAAGCCGGTCTTTGTATTCTCGTATTCGGGACTGGCCGTTGTTTACGCCGGCCTGTTCGAGATGGGAATTACTTTTCTGCTCTGGTCGAAAGCCCTTAAATATTCGGTGACTACAGCCAGGGTGAGTAACTTTATTTTCGCGTCCCCATTTTTGTCGCTTATCGGGATATACTTTGTAATCGGCGAAAAAATTCTGCCATCAACCATTGCCGGTCTGATACTGATTGTTGCCGGAATTGTGTTGCAGCAATATGCCGGGCGGAAATCAACTATACCCCGGATAAAATAAATTGAAATGGCAGTGTCAGATCAACAAAACATACTTAAAGCAAGTGAGGCACTAATCAGGAAGGAAGTAAAAATCGCTGACTCCCATCTCGACATCCTCCCGGGTTATTTCTCGCAGTGCCCCATTATCGAGAACGCAGGCTTTGTAGTTCAACGAGCTTAGCAAGTCGAGCACTTTTTCCCTGTTTTCGTGTCCGCTGAGTTCGGTTTGAATTTTTGGACGCAGGCGCTGCAAGGTCTGTATCATATTCGAAAAGACCAAAAATTCGTAACCCTCCACATCGATTTTAATAAAATCAAGGCGATTGAGGTGGGCAAAAAGTTCATCGGGAATTTTCATTTCAACCGAGTAGCGTGTCGATTCTTGTTCATCGTCCGATTTTACCACGTGAGTCATCCCATGGTGCAGAACCCCGTTGACTTCGGGAGTGGCCATTTGTACCCGGGTGTTCCCGCCACCCAACGCACATGCTTCGAGCCGGTGGTTGGCGAAAGGAGCCCGTTTCATATTTCGATGCCATATTTTACCGAACAGAGGAACCGGTTCCACGGCTATAAGCGTACCTGATTCACCGCAATGCTTCGACATGAACCAGGAATAATAACCCAGGTTTGCCCCAATATCAATGCAGACATAACCGGGCTTAATCATATTTTTAAGGAAAAACAACTCGGGATATTTCTTTTTCATGGCGCCCCTTTTCACTAAAAAAAGATAAGAAGCACTTATCAGCCGAAGATATCCTTCGAGCCCAAAAACCTTCAACAACAAGTTACGCAGGGCTTTCATAATTCTTCGAAATCAACATATTCGCCCTTATCGCCACCATTATCCCCTGCTTTTTTCTTTCCCGGATTTCCGGTAACATGAATATCCCCGGGTTTCCCCTTCTGTTGTTTCTGTTGTCGCTTCATTTCTTCGTAAGCTTCAGGATTGGTCCTTTTCAGCATGCGGGTTACCCACCACTTTAGTAAGTAAGGAAAAGCATAACGCAAAAGCCTACCGATCAGGTAAATAATGAGAACAATCAGAATTAAACGTGCTAAAATCGGCATTTTCGAAAATTTTCTGTAAAATTATAAATTAAACACAAATTGAGAACATTTCAGATGGTTTACTGAATCAGAATATACTCATGCTGATATAC
>JAGOEF010000194.1 GCA_017997855.1 Bacteroidales bacterium | reverse complement strand
GGTTGTGGCATTACTGTTGAACCTGATAACCGGGAAAAGCTTGCCGAAGCAATACATTCTCTCTGTAATCTTAGTCCTGAAGAGCGGTTGCAGATGGGTAAACGGGGGCAGGATTATGTTAGGCAAAATCACGATTACCGAAAACTTGCAGCACAGTGTCTCGAAATATTTAGTAGTTAGCTTATACCTGTTTGCGCATTTTTGCTTCCCGTTGCAAATCGAGATAAATTCCCAGTAAAATTGCTAAAAGGAAGAAAACACCTCCCCAAATAAACAGACTGATAAACAGCGATTTGTTCTTTTGCATCACCAGGTCATCGGTAATAAAAGAAATGGGTTGTACCTGCATGAATTTTCCACGAAGTATATACCTTTTTTCGTAGAGGTTTACCAATTCTTCGTGTGAACCAGCCACCGAAGGGTAAATATTAACCCCGCCGGCATCATTTTCTGTCTTAAGCATTTTTGCCTGATATGCATTGAGTTCTGCAATTTCGGAGTCTATGGTTTTAACAAAATCGTTCAGGGCTTTTTTCTCGTTTTCGTAGAGGGCGGTAATGAATTTCTGCTTATTATAGAAATTTACTACAGCCTCTCTGAATTCTTTTATAGTGCTCGAATCGGAAAACACCATCGTAAGTTTTACGGAATGAAGGAGGGTTGAGTCGAGCTCCATACTTTTTATGGAACTTACCGTTTTTTCGTCACAACCAAGGTAGGTAGCCAGATCTTTATACTCGCGCTGATCAACATACATTTCAATCGGACTTGCCAATTCATAAACATACTGTTTGTCAAGTATTTCGGATGAGGCAATCATAATAACCCTGTAGCGCGGCGGGGCTGTGTAATGGCGTATCAGGCCCAGACCAATGCCTAAAGTGGTAACTCCCAACAGCAGTAAAAATCTGCGCTTTACAAACGATGTAACTTTTATATATAGTTCGACAAGGTCAATTTCTTTTTGTTTCGACATAAAAAGCGGGATTAAATTATTTCTTTCTCTATAATATAGTGATTCCGGTCGCTGGCGCTACGCGAAATAAGTTCTCCCAGAAACCCGGTCATAAACAACATACTTCCCAGCATGATGCAAGTAAGCGATAAATAGAAATAGGGACTTGATGTAACCCTTTCGATTTGAATTCCGTTATGTACTGCAATCAGCTTGTGAATACCCAGATAAGCCGCCGAGATAAAACCAAAAAGAAAGACAAGGCTGCCCAATACACCAAATATATGCATGGGTTTTTTACCAAACCGGGTGATGAACAATACGGTAAGTAAATCGAGATAACCATTGATATAGCGTTCGAATCCGAATTTGGTTTTTCCGAATTTCCGTGCCTGATGCTGAACCACTTTTTCGCCGATTTTTTTAAATCCGGCCCTACGTGCCAGCACGGGAATATAACGATGCATTTCACCGAACACTTCGATGCTTTTCACAACCGATTGGCGATAAGCTTTCAGTCCGCAGTTAAAGTCATGAAGTTTTATACCGGTCGTAACACGGGTTACAAAATTAAAAAACTTGCTGGGCCATCGTTTCGAAATGGGATCGTGGCGTTTTTGTTTCCAACCTGATACCAAATCGAACTTTTCTTCAACAATCATCCGGTATAGTTCCGGAATCTCTTCTGGACTGTCTTGCAAATCGGCGTCCATTGTGATGACCACATCACCACTGGCAGTTTGAAAGCCGGTATGCAATGCCGGAGATTTGCCGTAGTTGCGTCTGAATTTGATGGCTTTCAGCTGAGGATATTCGGGCTTTAATTTCTCAATTACCTGCCACGAATTGTCGTTACTGCCATCATCAACCATTATCACCTCGTAGCTCAGCGGATGTGGCTGCATTACGTTTTGTATCCACCGCATGAGTTCCGGTAACGATTCTTCTTCGTTATAGAGGGGAATTATAATGGAGATATTCATCCTATTCCTGATTTACCGATTCTGGTTCAGTGTCTGGTTTTGTTTCAGGATTCTCTTCAACGTCAGAAAACAAAGGAGGATTCTTCTTAATAATCAAGCTTACAATAAGCGAAATAATTAATCCAAAAATCAAGCTGCCTGCAAAGGTCCATACCATTTTCATGGCAAGGTTTGGATCAGGCCGTTCCGACATCCTATCAATCATATCATCAATCTGTGCATCAGGAACACCTTGATTTACCATGTATTCCACTGTTTTCTGAACCATTTCGGCTTTTACCCTTGCTTCATAGCCAGGGTCAATAACGGTGGAGAACAGGAGGGTGTATAAAGTAGTCACCAGTGAACTGATTACAATAACAATCACCAGTACTTTGAATATTTCGCCAAATCGGACAAAACCGCCTTTAATTTTATTGCGATAGTGTTTGCCCGCTATAACAAGACCTGCGATCAAAACGCCCAGATTAACAGCTCCAATAATGGTACTTGCCCAGAAGCTGATTGTTACCAGATTAAAGACGTATACAAGTACCGAAAGTACAACTAAAGCCAGTCCAAGAAACAGACCATACTTAATAATTTGATTCATATTCGATTTCATAAAGCATCAATTTGAAACAAAGATAAAATGTTTTTTTTGAAAACACACGGGCACTTGTAAAAGTGAAACAAAAAGTGTTATCTTTGCATCGGGTAAGTCTTATACGACCAGCTCCTGCTGAACTCCCCCAGGGCCGGAAGGCAGCAAGGGTAGGCGGTTGTAGCGGTGCGATATAAGTAGCTTACCCTTTTTTATTGTATATTTTCAAAAAGAACAATCTTATTTCGCAAACTAAATCAACTAAGCTACGGTGCTCCGGCTACGAAATGATTTCTTATAAAAATGTAATAAATTCGATTTCAAAAATGTGAGAATCATTGCTGTGCAAGGTCTTGGTAAAAATAGCCGTTTATTAACCGTTAAGTAACGGATAATATTTTAAGGTAAAACGCGATTTTGAATCAGTATAAATAATTGCTGTGTAAGGTCTTGGTAAAAATAGCCGTTTATTAACCGTTAAGTAACGGATAATAAACACACCTTCTCTCAAATGAGAAATAAATTTCCGAACATTAAATTATTCTCCCTGTTCCTGAAACGACTTGAACACCGATAAGGTTTTCATATTAACCACATGGACCCCTGAATAGAAGAATGGCAATATTTCTTTGTATGTCAGTCCTTCCTCGGCCATGCGCATGGCTGATTCCTGTGATAATCCCACCCCGTGACCGTAACCTTTGCCCGAAATTTGAATGTTGTCACCATTCAAACTCATGTTCAGGAATGCCGAAGGCAATTTGAAGTAATGTCTTACTTCAGTCATGGGAAACGATTTTCCTCTGATGTTAGCTTTAGCAACACGCCCTGTTTCGGTGATTAAAAGCGAATCAATGGAAACGTTTATATCGACTCCTTTGGTTTTAAGAAAAGATTTCCACTGTTCTACCGTAATGTTCACCTGCCATACGGCGTTGCGACCATACACATAGTACTTGTCGTTAACCGATCGTAGGTAGCTGAGGGCACTTATCCAAACATCTTCCGAATTCATGGTTACTCCTCCGCTATTTGAGTGGTAAGCCGCCATGATTAGTTCGTAGCTGTCGTTTACTAGTACCAGCCCCTGAGTTGCGTTTACCGCCGCAACTATATCCGGACTGGTGCATTTCTTTTTATAGGCTTGGCAATGGGTTCCATCGCATAGTTCGAACCCTTCCTGCTTATGTCTTTCAAAGTTTTTTAATGCATAGGTCCGGGTAATGATGGCCTGCGATTTATAAAACTCATCGGGCTTTTTATACCCACCTTCAGTTTCAGTTACTGCAGCTACATATTGTTCAAGCGAAATGCAATTGATTGCCAGTAAGTAAGCATCCTGATACTTTACTTGAAGGCTTCCTTCGTAGTTTCTGTCGGCACCTTTTGCCGGAGCTGTATTTAATATAAATTCTGCACCGGTATCTCCCGAAAGGTAAACTTCGGGCTTACACTGTAGTATTGTATCACCGTATTGAAGTAGGATTTTTCCTGTCAGGTAGCTGATATGAACTGGGGTTTTAGCAGGTAGTGTACCAATGACCGAATCACCCGATTGTACGATGTAATTTCCTTTGACAATTGTAAAAACAAGATTGTTGGGCTTATCGGCATAAAAAACAGCTATCCTTACCTGTTGGGCTGATGCTGTTACAATAAAGCTAACAAGTGCTATGAATATCAGCTTACACTTCATTCCTGAGCATTACTACGATTTTTTCACCTACCCGAACCGATGCACCC
>JAGOEF010000193.1 GCA_017997855.1 Bacteroidales bacterium | reverse complement strand
GCTCGATGGTAAAAATTCTTCCCAATCCATACCTACAACCCGAAAACGGATGGAGTGCAGAAATTGGTGTAAAACAAGGAATTAAACTTTGGGAAGGCTGGAAAGGCTTTGTCGATTTGTCGTTCTTTATGCAGGAAATTTACGATATGATTGAATTCACCATCGGATTCTACGATCCGGTAACATATTTACCCTTGCCACTCAGTCAGGGAGTATTCGGTTTTCAGGCACGAAATATGGCGGATGCCCGTATAACCGGGGCTGAAGTGTCGATAGTAACCAGTGGCGACATAGGCCCGTTGAAAACAACAGTAATGATGGGGTATACTTATAATAATCCTGTTAATAAAGCCGGAGCTGATTCAACGGCATCTACCGACAATCCGGTATTAAAATATCGGTATATTCATTCATTTAAAGGTGATTTAGACTTCGAAGCCAAGCGTTTTACATTTGGGTTTAACTGGATTTATAACAGTCCTATGAAAAATGTTGACCGATTGTTCTGCGACGAGCGTGACCCTTCGACCATGGACGAATATGAAGCCGACTTATATGCCTTCTACTATTTAATGAGTGATCTGTTCCTGCTACCAGGTTACTTCGACTACCGAATCGCAAATGCCGACCAGCCTTATGTGTCGTTTGATGCACGCATGGGATTCAAATTTAATGAATATATCAGGGCATCAGTACTGGTTAAAAACGTATTCAATTCTGAATATGTGGGCCGCCCGGGTGACCTCAGACCACCACGCCGGTTCGAGATACAACTTACCGCTAAATTCTAAATTTAATATAAACAAAAATAAGTCTAAGCTAAGTTTAAGCTTCGACCAAATAAGTAAACAAAAAAAAACAATACTTTTGATGTGTAACTAAAAAATGACAATTATGAAAAAACTGACTTTACTTTTAGCACTCGGTTTATTTACCACCATCGGCCTTATGGCCCAACCCTGCACACCTGATCCAGGTTGCGAAGATCTTCTTAACCCGGGTGAAATTTGCCCGATAGCTTTCGACACCGGCTATGTAAACATTCCTTACGAGCAGGTAATCACCTTTTTACCACCAGCAACTTACAACTATCAGGGAACCGATTTGCAGGTTCAGAAAATTGTTATTAACTCTGTTACGGGTCTTCCCGCTGAAATCGCCTGGGATACTGACGCCGAAGAATTTATTCCAACCGATCCCATAACAAGGTATTGTGGTGTAATGTTTGGAACACCGGCTACTGCAGGAGAATATCCTTTCGGATTTTCGGCAACAGTATATGTTAAGCTATCACAATTTGTAGTTATTCCAGTTCCGGTAACAGAAGCAACCCTCGAGTATTCACCTTTGTTAGTTATTCTGCCCGAAAATCAAGCTCCCCCTGTTGCTGAGTTTTCAGCCTCTTCAACAACGGTTAACGGTGGTGAACCCATTACTTTTACCGACATGAGCTTTAATGCCACAGCTTGGCAATGGACATTTGAAGGCGCAGTTCAAGAAAACAGCACCGATCAAAATCCAACAGCTACCTGGAACACCGAAGGTATTTATGACGTTACACTCACTGTAACCAACGGCAACTGCACACCTCCCAAATTCGACACCTATGTGGCAACCGATTACATCAGCGTTTCGACCAGCATTTTTAACAATGCCAGTTTCTCGAAAATCTGTACAATCTATCCCAACCCTTCCACAGGAATTGTTAACATCGAAGCTGTCGGATTGAATTCAATTGAAGTTTATAATTCGATAGGTCAGGTTGTATATTCGCTGCAACCCGAAAGCGATAAACTTACCATCGATTTAAGTCATCTTGGAACAGGTGCTTATATGATTAATGTTATTACCGAAAAAGGAAATGCCCGTACCGGACTTACTTTAGAATAAATTATTCTCTTTACAGAAAAGGACACTTTGAAAATCTCAGTGTCCTTTTTTTTTACATATAAACCAATAAAAAATCCGGTCAGAAATTCTCTGACCGGACTCATATATAGAAGTTTCGGTTTACTGCAATTTATTTACGTGAAGAGCCAGGCTTGATTTCAGATTAGAAGCCTTATTCTGATGGATGATATTTTTCTTGGCCAGTTTATCGAGCATTGCAGAAACTTCGGGCAGGAGTTTTTCAGCTTCCTTTTTGTCGCTCATTGCGCGTAAATCTCTGACTGCATTGCGGGTTGTTTTTGCAAAATAACGGTTGTGTACCCTGCGGGCTTCGGTTTGACGAATTCTTTTCTTTGCAGAATGATGATGTGCCATATCTCTTTAATTCAATTTTTTAATAAATGTTGCCCCTTTTTTGGGAGTGCAAATATACATTAATTCTTATTAAACACAAATGTTCATTAAAATTTTTTGTGATAATCGCCGGTAGCAAAGGAATTTTACGCTATTTTTCTTCAATAAGTCCAAAAAAAGCTTTTTCGAAGCCTTCGAGAGGACCCGGGGCCGGCGACATCATAAGAATACCCGATGGACCAACCAAAAAATATGCAGGAAAAGTTTTAATCTTATAGTAATCAATCACCTGCTGGTCGCCACCCGTGTAAATGATGTCCCATGGATAATCGTAACGCGAGAAATAGCTTTTTGCTTCTTCAATATTTTCATCAGTAACAACCGTTACAATTTTGAAATACCGGCTGTGTTTGTTGTATAGCGTCTGCAGCAACGGTAGTTGTTGCTGCGAAGTATACGACTGGGAATTAACAAAATTCAGGTAAACAAACTCATTTCGGTAATCCGACAATTTAACCGTGTTTCCGGCAGAGTCAGAAAACACAAAAGGTGGTGCTACAGTACCCGGGGACATACTCAGCACTTTATCCGCAATATTTTGCCCTATTAGCCTATGCTCAGGATATTTGGTAACAATACACAGCGAATCGAGGGTGAGCAATAGTGGTGCCCAGGCATAATTTACATTATAAAATGCATCATGAATGCCTTTGAGGATAACCAACTCTCGCAACTGATCGTTGCGTAACTCAACCAAAATGGCGAATACTTTTTTTATGTTCGCGATACTATGCCCTTTGTGTACCTCATAAAATAACCGGGCTCCGAGTATTTCACCAAGTATTTTGTCGTTAAGCAAATTATCAAAGAAATCCTTGTACAATTCATTAAATAAATCCATGTAAGCCGGGTTCTCGTACCACACGCTATCGTACGTATAATTGCGAAACGAGATTTCGGGTCGGTTGCGTTGGTAGGCTAAATAACGTAATCCGGCATACCGGTATTTTTTATATGCATCGAAAAAGGGATTTTTAGCATATGCAAAGTGTTGATTTATTTCATTGATAAAAGTGTCTACATCCGAATCCATTCCTTTGGTGTACAAATCGAACAGCGACTCATCAATATACTGGTCGTAGAAATAATCAAAATCCAGAATCAGGTAATTTAAGTCTTGCTTTTGCATCCCTTTGATTCCAATGTGTACCGGGATGTAGTCGAAAAATGGGTTTAATTTATCGGCAGGCGTTTTTTCGGTTTTTTCAGGAAGTATTAACTCATACGTACAGCCGGGTTCAACATAAAAATAAGCATGATACAACCCTTCTTCCATAAAAACATATTCTGGCCGCTTCACCTGAAATCCGACAGAAAAGTTTCCGGACTTATCAACCTGAATTTTAAAAACCTCCTCTTTTAGCATCGTAATACGATCGGAGTACTTATAAAAAAGGAGTTCTGCTCCGGCATATTCAGTAGATTTACCGATAACTTTAACCTCTCCGGCCATTAAAGTAGCGGCGGAAATCGATAGAAAAAACAATAAAAAGTATTTCATCATCGTATTTTGCATTCTATTACTAAAAACATTTTTATTCAACAATTTATTATGGCTTACCTTTCAAAATATTTAAGAAATCAGCGAAAACGCAAATATTCACTCTTTCTTCGTATGTTTGCAACAAAAATAAGAACATTGAAAACAAAACCTCATATTTTAACAGGTATATTTTCAATTCTGACAATCATATCGTGTGCCAAAATGGGAAGTTTGGGTGGTGGCGCAAAAGATACGGTGGCACCTGTGGTTGAAAAATGCATTCCGGACAACGGATCTGTGCATTTTGCAGGACGTAAGGCTGAAATATATTTTAATGAGTATGTAAGCCTGAAAGACCTGAACAGTAAAATGATTGTGTCACCGCCAATCGTACCCGCTCCCGATGTGGTGGTGTCGGGCACAAAAATAATTATTAGGATTAACCCCGATTCACTGCAAAATTCTAGAACCTATCAGATA
>JAGOEF010000192.1 GCA_017997855.1 Bacteroidales bacterium | reverse complement strand
AAGAACAATTGCGCAAGGCAATTCAAGTTGCAAAAATGCGATTAAACGAAAACAAGTAAATAAAATGGTGGTTAAGAATCTATTCTGTTTTATTATCTGTTGTTTGTCACTAATTTCATGTAATGGTTTGGAGAAAAAAGTTCAAGGATGCTGGGTTATTGACCAAGCCTATTACAATGGGGAACCTATTATTTGGGATTTATATGGTAATGGTTTAGGGTTAGAAAAAGATAAAAAATGTAACTTGCCTTTAATAACAGGAAACAATGATGAAGGAACTGGAACTTGGAGGGTTTTTAAAAAAGGAAAAGTCTCATACCTTGAAATAAAACCTAATAATAATTGGATATTCAATCGAACATTTGAGATTCAAAATTTAAAATTAGTCGGCAATGATAGAACAGGATACTTAATGAAAATGACTTTAGTTTCAGACAGTTTAAAACTTGATTGCACAAGACATGTTTGGTAGAATGCCATTAATTAAAACTAAAAACTGCAATGTATTGATATTCTGCACTTATGTTAAAAATTAATTTTAAATATCTGCTCATGATAATTCCGGCTTTAGCAATTTCGGAAATCTGCTTCTGCCAAAATGATAGTTTCTTTTATAAAACCATTTGCTACGATGAAATAGTCAAACGAACTGATACGACCGATTTATTGCTATATAATTATATTTATAAAGAAATTAACAAAGACACCATTTCATTTTCGACCAATATCGTCAATGATTCTGTTAAAACAATAAATCAAAGCGTTTTAACAGCTATTGACAAACAATTATTTTTAGGGTTCAAATATTGGTTTATTCCATATTCTGAATTAATTAAGTGTATATACCTTGATCAATACAAATTTTTCAAAATCAAAAACACTGATATTCACTGCTTTGTCGCAAAGTACTTAATCGTAGATAAGGGTACATTGGTAGTTTATGGTGTCTTTGAAAAAGATAAGATATTGTTTGCAAATATAGATTGGGCACCGGCTGACAAATTTTTTATTGATTTCGAGTTTTATGAAATAAAAAATAGTGGAAATACACTTCAGATTATATGCAATATTGAAAACATATCCACACCTTATGGGCTTTCAATAATCGAATTTAATCCTGAGACACATACTGTTACCATAAGTTCGGATAACTCAAATTGGTAGTACTTTGAATCGGTCATGTACCATATGGCCCTTTTTGAAAATATAAACCTCTCCCGCACCGAGTCACCGGCACGGGACTCGGTGCTACGTAAATGGAAATGCAATTCGGTTGCATCCGAGTTCTCTCCGGTTGATTCGGATGGAGAAGAAGCTATGCCAACCGCATCAGGGGTCTGCCACCAGCATTTAATCGTTATTTCCCGTAATCTTCAAGCGAAAAAATCCGGATGGTAGCTACTTTAAAGACATCTCCCCAGTTGGTATACGTAAGTGCCAGTAATCCGCCGTCGGGCGACCAGGCAACACTGTTCATATAGGGGCAGTCAATCTTCATTGATTGCACCAAATCACCGTTTTCAGCACTGTAAACGGCAAAAGTCTGGTGCGGGTCCATGCCCGTAATGGCAATGTGCTTGCCGTCGGGGCTAAAGTCAATATCACTTACAGAACCTTCGAAACCCTTCAGGCTAAATTTCAATTCGCCTTCGGGAACACTCCATACAACAGCCGTATTATTGTAAAAACCGGCAGCAACGGATTTTCCGTCACGGCTGAATTTCACTACATTGCACTGACCGGGGTAACTGATACTTTTTATTTTACGGAGGTTCTCCATATCGTAAATATTGATCCCGGTGTGTTTTTCTGTGGTAATTGCAGCAACAATATAAAATCCGTCAGGACTGATATCGAAACTCCACAAACCAGCCTCGGACGCTACTATCTCACTGAAACTACCATCAGGTACATTGTATGCTGCAATTACCTGCTTATCGCCCATGAAACCTGAAACATACAGTACATTTCCCGAAGGCGAAAAGGCAATATCTGCCACGGTTTCGAACCCATCGATACTCGCTGTTTCTTCAAGGCTCAGGGCATTATGAATCTTCACGGGGTCGTTTTCGTATGCGTTGAAAATATAATAGGCAACATATTGGTTGCTGCTGTTCAGTGCGATTCCCTTAGGGTAATTCTCGAAAGGGAGCGATTCGGTTTTACGGATGATTTCGCCCGTTTCAGGATTGATTACCGCAATCTGCCGTTCACCACCGCAGGTGTATAACTCTGAACCATCGTTATTCCACACAGCGCCCCATACAGTTTGTACGTGGCAGAAAATATCAAACGGCTTCGAACGGAAAAGATGCGAATCCTGTGTGAATGCATGCATCGAAAAAACGAAGCATATTATCGAAAACAACACTAATTTTTTCATAGTTTTTTATTTTAAATCTGACTAGGTTGTAAAAATAGTATTTTATTCAAAACAAATACCAAATCGTTAATCACGGCAGAAAAACTCTGATCTGTCGGAATACATGCTTTTTGCAATACGCAGAAATTCACTAATTTCGCAGGTCAATAATATTATTCATGGCATGGCCATCGGGATTTTTCAAAAAATCGGGAATCTTACTGCTGCTGAGAAAAAAACTTTCGGATTGCACCTGATGTATTCGGTGTTCGAAGGCAGTATTTTCGGGGCATTTCTGATGAATGAATTTGTCTTTCTGAAAAGTCTCAGGGGAAGCAGCTATTTATTGGGGGTACTGTTTGTATTCAGCATGGCGGTTTTTCTGTTGCTCATTGTTGGCAATCACGTACTGAGCCGTAACAGCAACAAACGTAAATTACTGCGGGTTACTGCAGTAGCTACCCGGCTGCCCTTGCTGCTGTTTGCATTCTTCCCGTCCGACCTGAACGTGTATCTGGGCAACCCAATATGGCACTATGCCTTTCTGTCGATTTTTTTATTGTATTATCTGAGTACCCCTGTCACCTACCCTACCATGAACCTGCTGCTGCGTTCGAACTACCGCATCGGGCACTTCGGAAAACTGTTCGGGTATGCCAACACGGTGAACAAACTGTTTGCCTTTATTGCCACATTTGTGTTTGGGTGGCTGCTCGAAACCGATTATACCGTTTTCAGGGTGGTATATCCTGTTTGCGGGCTGATGGGTCTGGCATCGCTGCTCAGTTTGTCGGTGATTCCATATGAGGAAGAAGTGTCGGCGCGTGATAGATCAGGCTTTTTTACATCCGTAAAACACTCTTTCAATCATTGGGTCGGCTTATTGAAAAACAACCGTCCGTTTTTAAGTTTTGAGTTGGGATTTATGGTTTACGGACTGGGATTTATGCTCACCGTTTCGGCCATTACCCTGTATCTCGAAGGCAGGCTGGGCTTATCATATCTGAGTTATGCCGGATACCGGAACTATGCAGCGGTTATCACTATTCTGTTTATGCCGGTATTCAGCCGGTTTATCGACCGCATCGATCCGCGTAGTTTTGCCAGAATCACCTATTGGCTCATGCTGCTCTATACCTTGTTTATTTTGCTGACGTACTGGTTCCCTGACCATTTTATGTGGAACAGCTATCAGATATTTCCCCTGTTGCTGGTATCGTTTGCCTGTCTGGGTTTTTTCAATGCCAGCATGGGCTTGCTATGGTATATCGGGTCGTCGTACTATTGCCCCGACGACAGGCTTAGCGGTGATTATCAAAGTGTTCACCTGTCGTTTGTCGGCATCAGGGCATTGATTGCCCCGCTTGCCGGTGTATATTTCTACGAGACATTTGGAATGGTATTTACATTTGGTTTTGCCATCAGTATTCTGTTGGCCGCCATTGGCATGACACTGTATTCGCAACGGAAAACACCGCTATTGGGTAAACCGGTTTAAAATTGCAGAAACGCATATCAAAAATGGCAAATTTTAAACTATTTTTGCAAAAATTTTAATTAAGATGGGTCTGTTGTTAATATACCTGTTTCTGGCACTTATTATTTCGTTTTTGTGTTCTATAGCCGAAGCGGTGTTACTTTCGGTTCCTATGTCGTTTCTCAGGGTAAAAGAAGCCGAAGGGAATCAAGGGGCAAAACTGATGATCCGTCTTAAGCAAAAAATCGACAAATCCTTATCTGCCATTCTCACGCTGAACACCGTTGCACACACCGTAGGAGCTGCCGGAGTGGGTGCGCAGGCAATTAAAGTGTTTGGAGAACAATGGTTTGGCTGGGTATCGGCGATCCTTACCCTGCTGATTCTGGTACTCACCGAGATTACCCCAAAAACCATTGGGGCCCGGTTCTGGCGTAAAC
>JAGOEF010000191.1 GCA_017997855.1 Bacteroidales bacterium | reverse complement strand
TTTGTTCATATCTGTGCTGGCCTTTATTTCGGGTTGTAAAAACGACGACGACATCTATTTTAATGCCGCCGATACCACCGGGCTGGATATTATTCTTGTTATAGGCCAGTCGAACACACACTACGGGCTCGGGTATGATGCAAACCGCGATGCCGGCGAAGAGGGTATATGGCAATTGGGACGCTTTGGTGTGAATAATTACCGTATAATTGCTGCAGCAGAACCATTGGAGCACTACACCATGCAAAAAGGATATATTGGATTTGCGCTCACTTTTGCTCAGCTTTATAAGTTGAATTTTCTGGAAGATAAACGCGAAATACTGATAATTCCCTGTGCTATGGGAGGAAGTGGTTTTATGAACGATTACTGGAATCCGGGTGATGCGCTGTTCAACGATGCTGTGGAGCGGACAAACTATGTGCTCGAAAACTATAAAGGGTCACGGCTGGTTGCCATACTCTGGCATCAGGGCGAAGCCGACGAGAATAACGAAAACTATCAGCAGCAGCTCGACACAATGATCAATCACTTGCGCTTATCAGTAGTAAACAATCAGGAGGCCACTCCCTTCATTTTGGGGGGCATGGTTCCTTACTGGACCTATAAAAAAGAAAGCAGAAAACAGATAAACCGTATAATTGAACAAACTCCCGAACGAATACCGGCAACAGGCTATGCCGATCCGCGCAAACCGTTTGTCATCGAGAAACCCGATAACAGCCTGAACGAAATTCACTTCGATGCAGAAGGCCAGCGTGAACTGGGACAACGCTATTTTGCAATATACTCGGACATGGTTTCAGCAAAATAAAAATCCGGGGATAAAAAAATTGCTTTCCCCATACAACCTTTACCCGAATTATTAATACTATATTTGTAAACAAGCAAATCTATAACACCATGAAAAACAACATCCTTATTATTGTACTTCTGGTTTTAACATGCCAGATGGCGGTTTCGCAAACCCAGGTATCACCCAAAATTTCGGAGGTAACGGTTTTTTCGACTGCAGCCGAAATAAAATCGAGTGCACAACTCACCCTTAATCAGGGACTAACCACCATTGTTTGTTCCGATATTTCGGGAAATATGGTTATGAACAGTTTAAAACTGAATCCGGGCGAAGGAATCGAAATTACCGGCTTCAGTGTTGAGAGCTATGAGCTTCAGCCTGAAAAATTAATTCCGGGATACAAACAAATGGTGGATTCCATTGCCTTGCTGAACGGAAATCTCAACTTACTGAAAAACCGACTCGACAGTTATACCATCGAACGTAACCTCTTGCTTTCGAATCAGGAAATCGGTGGGGATCAGAACGGGGTAACCATGATTGAACTCAAGAATATCGCCGATTTCTACCGTGAAAGAATCCTGTCGGTGAACAATGAGATTACGAAAATATTGGATGACATAAAAAAAATTGAAGAAAAAATTTCGGACATCAATATCAGAATCTCCGTCGAGATGTACAAATACCAGACATCGCGGAAACGCGTTATCATTGACGTAAACTGCGCAGCTGCAACCAAAGGCGAAATAGAACTCCGCTACCTGGTAGGTCGTTGCGGATGGGCTGCCAACTACGATTTGATTGCTGAAGAAATCAATAAGCCTGTAAAACTGAAGTACAATGCCAATGTGCTCAACAATTCCGGTATCGACTGGAGCAACGTGCAGCTGATTCTATCGACACTCGACCCGCTGCGCGGCGCATCGGCACCTGTTCTTACGCCATTCTACCTGAGTTATGCCGGCGACTATTACTATAATAACTACAGCGAACAGCAGCGTTATGCTCAATCAACCAATGCATGGGCTGTTGATGGTAACGCCCCGGGAAGCGGAGAAATAATTGATCCGACGCAAGCCTACGAAAACATTACTGTATCGGAGCTTTCGACCGAATTCAGAATCGAACGAAAATATACCATTCCCTCCGACCAAAAACCATTCAAAATCGATATCACAGAATATGACCTTCCGGCTGAATATAAATATGTTACTATTCCAAAGATGGAAACCAAAGCCTATTTGCTGGCGCGCATCACCGGCTGGGAAAAGTACGACCTGATTGATGGCGAAATGAACGTGTATTATGCCAACTCCTACATTGGTGTTTCGCGGCTGAATACCAATACCGTGAACGACACCCTGGACCTTTCGCTCGGGCGTGATAATAAAATAATGATTACCCGGATAAAAATGGAAAACTACAGCAGCAAAACCCTGCTCGGAACCAACCGCAAAGAATCGTACGCTTACGAAATTGTGGTAAAGAACAACCGTAATCTTCCGGTTAAAATCGAAATTATCGATCAGGTACCTGTTAGTCAGGAAAGCGAAATCGAAGTAGGTGTCGAAAATATTTCGGGCGCAGAATACAACAATACCACGGGTTTACTTAAATGGAATACCGAACTGCAACCCGGAGTAACGCAAAAATATACACTCGCCTATTGGGTGAAATATCCCAAAAGCAAACCGGTACAGATGAACCGTAAGCGGTCGGTATCGGCACCTAAATTTTAAGCCTGCACAAGATTTTGATTTCTGCGTAATATTCGCATCTGCAAATAAACCATAATTATTGTCACCAGGGCAGCCAGGAAGTCAGCTACAGGAAAGGCTGCCCAAATGCCATTCAGCGAAAAGAAAAGTGGTAGTATCAGTACCATCGGTATCAGAAAAATTATCTGACGAACCAGGGCTAGAAACAAGGATTGTATGGGTTTCCCCAATGCCTGATAGAGTCCGCTGCCGATAATCTGAAGTCCGAGCACCGGAAAGGCAATGATTACAATACGCAAGGCCGGTGAGCCCATGTCGATAAGTGCCTGGTCGGTGGTAAACACCGAAATCAGTTCGCGACTCCATATCAGCATCAGCACCATAGCCACTACCGACAACAGGGTAGTGAAAATATTGGCAAACTTTATGGCCTCCAGTACACGCGAGATATTTCGTGCCCCATAATTATATCCCACAATCGGCATAAAACCCTGATTAATTCCAAATATGGGCATATAGGTAAACATCAGCAGGCGGAAAATAATTCCGAAAGCAGCAATTGCAATGCTACCGCTGTAGAGATACAGCACATGAAACAGGGCAATGCTCATCAAAGAATTGCTTATATGACGTGCAAACGAAGACGCTCCGAGAGCAAGGGTTTCGCGCACGATGCCACGGTCGAAGGGTTTAAGAAACGAAAATCCGTGCAAACTCAAAACCCTGTGCTTACTGCCGTAGTAATACCACACCGATAAACAGCCGGCCAACATCTGGCTAATAACAGTGGCAATAGCAGCTCCGGCAACTCCCCAGTGAAACACAAAAATAAATATGGGGTCGATAATGACATTTAGAATGGCAGCTCCGGCCTGGACAAACATCACGAAGCGGGCATTACCTTCGGCCCTGATGGCACTCATATTTACGTTGATGATGTTCATAAAAAAACACCCTGCCAAACAAATCGAACTATAATCGTGGGCATAAGGCAAAATCTCGTGGTTGGCTCCAAAAACAAGCAAGAGCGGATCGAGAAAAAAAGCTGCGAGGCCAATGGTTACAATATTTACGATAAGAACCAGCTTAAAAATATTATTGAGTACCTGCTCTGCCCTGAAGTTTTCGCGGGCACCCAATGCCCTCGAAATAATGGAACTGCCCCCGATGCCTATTGCCAGCCCAAAATTGGTTACAGTCATTAAAAAAGGCAGCGAAACCGATACCCCGGCGAGCGCCAGGCTACCTACCCCCCTGCCCACAAAAATCGTATCTGCAAGATTATACAGGGTGATAGCCATCATTCCCAGCACCGAAGGCAACGAAAGCGAAAACAAAAGTTTTCCCACATTGGCGGTTCCCAACCTATCGCTACGGTACTGCGGGTTTGTATCCATTTTTAATAATTCACCGGCAATGTTACTAATTTATTGTTGTAACCCGTCAGGTGTTGATTAGTTTTTTATGGCCGGGTGATGGCAGACATGGATTTATGCCTGTTTACGCCCACAGGACTTTACCCCTGGTCCAGTTCTCGTTTGCAACGAGGACTTATTTATTTGGTGCATTTCTAATGCACTGCAATTAACGCATTATAAATGCTTAGCATAAATGCGACCTCGTTGCAAACGAGGTCGAGATGTGGGCATGGTTCGGCAGGTCTTTATATGCCTAAACATATAATTAAATTATTTTTCATCTAACTATATCTAATTGCATATAATTGTCTATATTTGCAAATAATTATATTCATAAGCATATAATGAAAACACTGGCAGAATTT
>JAGOEF010000190.1 GCA_017997855.1 Bacteroidales bacterium | reverse complement strand
GAGAAAAACTGACTCACAGCACTTTGCGGCCCACCCTGACAATATAGTATGGCCGGATACGCTTTGGTAGAGTCAAAGTCGGGAGGATAAATCACCCAGGTAAGCATTTGCTTTTTATCGGTGGTTTCAATCCATCGCTCTTCCACCTTTCCGAAGCGGATGTTATCGTAAATTTCCTTGTTCACAAAGCTGAGCTGGGTTTCGGCACCATCGGGAGCAATACGAAACAACTCGGTGGCCATGCTCATGCTCATTTTGGCACCGACCATAACATCGCCGGCTTTGGCAATAGCTGTATAATCGTGGATACCGGAAGTTATTTTTGTGATGGAACCATCCACAACATTCATCGAATGCACCTGATGGGTTCCATGAATGACACTGATAAAATAGATGGTAGCTCCGCTGTTGTCCCACACCAAATTGGCGGCCGGCTGGTCGAAGGCAGCACTCATATTTTTCACCTCTCCGGTTGACATGTCTTTGAGCATAATGCGGTCTTTGTCTGATTCGTAGCCCGGCGTTTCCATACTCAGCCATACCAGGTATTTCATATCGGGCGAAAACACGGGATATTTGTCGTAGCCATCCATACCCCGGCTCATGTTCAATGTTTCTTTCGAGCCACGGTCGTACACATAAATATCGGAGTTTGTACTCAGGGCATAATCTTTTCCCGAAAGCTTTTTACATGTATAGGCAATTTTCTTAGAATCGCTGCTCCATGTGATTTCGGTATTATCGAAATAGGGACTCAGCGGAGCATCCCAGGCTTCGTTGGCCATGATATCGACAGCATCGGTAATGTTAGCCCCATCGAAGGATGCCACAAAAATGTGGCTCCACAGGTTGTCGTTCCAATGATTCCAGTGGCGGTACATCAGGTCGTCGGCAATTACCACATTGGCTTTGGGCAGATCGGGATACATATCGGCCACCGATTTACCAACCGCCACATCCATACAATACAGAATGGCAGCTCCATCGGGTGAAATTTCGAAACACGACAGTCCGTTGAGCAGGGTGTCGCACAGCACTTCGCTGCTACCGTCGGCATTCATCGAAAACAATTGTGAGTTTTCGTTTTTATCGGAGATGTAGTAGATTTTTTTGCCATCGGGCGACCAGCGGACGTTGTAGCAATTGAACGGTCCTTTGGTGAGGGCAAGCGGCTCGGGTTTCTCAACAGCCATTTTGTAGATATGGGTGTAACCCCTGTTTTCTTCGATGTTGTAGTAGCTGATGGTGTAGAGTAAATCTTTTGCGTCGGGCGAAAGCTGCATTTCGCCAATGCGTCCGAATTTCCACAAAATTTCGGGGGTGAGTATCCCATTCTTCTTCTCGTCGTCGGTAAGGCTTACGTTTACCGGCGTTTCGTTTTTGTCGGCGGGTTTCGAGGGCACACACGACGAAAACAGCCCAAGCATCATGGCTATGGCAGCAAAAACATACAGGTTTTTCATTGTATTGAGTTTTTAGTTTTACTTCGTATCGAGACGGTTCAGCCCTTTAATGGCCAGTTCGTAATTGGGAACAATCTCCATGGCTTTTCGGAAATCATCGGCAGCCTTTTTGAGGTCGCCAGCGCTCTCCCAGGCCAGTCCCCTGTTGTAGTATGCTTCGGCTGATTTTGGGGAAGCGTCGATGGCTTTGCTAAACCTCCGGGCAGCCGCCTTAAAATCGTCGGTGTACATCAGCAAATAATATCCCATATTGAAATTGGGCTGGTAGCTGATGCTATCGACCTGCAGGGCACGTTCGTACATTGTCCGGGTCTGATCGGTCATTCCGAATTTTTCGTAACACAGGCCGGCATTAAGCAATATCATGGTATTTTGCGGGAACAGTTTAACGGCTGTGTTGAAATATTCGACAGCCAGTTTGTTGTTAGCCTCGTAATACATCATGCCAAGCATGTTGTATGCCTCGGAATGTTGTGGATTGAATTCGATGGTTTTACGCAAACTTTCGACGGCGGCATTGAACATGTTGTTTTCGCTGAACACCAATGCTTTCAGATAATAGGTCTTGTCGCTCTGCTTACCGGCTTTTTCAATCAGGGCTACTTCGGCAATGGCTTTATCGTATTCCTTTACATAAAAGTAAAGTTGCGCAAGTTTGAACCGTGCCTCGGTATTCTGAGGATATGCAGCAAGGCATTTATCAAGAGCCTGCTTTGTTTGCTCCGACTTTCCCAGCATCAGGTAATAATCGCTGGCAGTAATCAGATAAATCGGGTTCAGCGAATCGAGCCGGAGGGCAATTTCGATATCGTTGACGGCTTCGTTGAGCAAGCCCTGATTGTAGTACATGCCTGCCCTTTTGAAAAACAGACCGTGTTGCCTCGGGTTCTGGCGAATCTCCAAGGAGATTTTATCGATTTCGCTCAGCGAATCGGTGATGGTATCGTTGTTGCCCGGTGTATTACGCCCGCCGCAACCCTGACATGCCGAAAGACAAAGCAGGGCGGTCACCGAGATGAAAACCGCCATGCCTGCCAATGATTTAAAATATTTCATTCCTATTAGTTGGCTTCCAGTTTAAGGGTGATTTTCTTCTCGATTTCATCGGATAATTCCGGATTGTCGAGCAGTAATTGTTTTACAGCATCGCGGCCCTGACCGAGTTTTGTTTCGCCATAGCTAAACCAGGATCCGCTTTTCTTGATGATTTCGTATTCAACGCCGAGGTCAACAATTTCGCCCGACTTGCTGATGCCTTCGCCATAGACAATATCGAATTCGGCTTTTTTGAAAGGCGGAGCCATTTTATTTTTCACTACTTTAACACGGGTGCGGCTGCCGGTAACATCTTCGCTGTCTTTAATCTGCGAGATACGGCGTATATCGAGGCGGATGCTGGAATAAAATTTCAGGGCATTACCACCGGTTGTGGTTTCGGGACTGCCAAACATAACACCGATTTTATCGCGCAACTGGTTGATAAAAATGCAGCAAGTCTGGGTTTTGTTGATATTGGCGGTAAGTTTACGCAAAGCCTGCGACATAAGCCGGGCTTGCAGACCCATTTTGCTGTCGCCCATTTCGCCTTCAATTTCGGCTTTGGGGGTAAGTGCAGCCACCGAGTCAATCACAATAATATCGATAGCACCCGAGCGAATCAGGTTGTCGGCTATTTCGAGGGCCTGCTCGCCGTTGTCGGGCTGCGAAATAAACAGGTTCTGCGTATCGACACCCAGTTTTTCGGCATACGAACGGTCGAAGGCATGCTCAGCATCGATAAATGCAGCAATGCCGCCCAATTTCTGTGCTTCGGCAATGGCAGTGATTGCGAGTGTGGTTTTTCCGGAAGATTCGGGACCGTAAATTTCGATGACACGTCCGCGCGGATATCCGCCAATGCCAAGTGCATAGTCGAGGCTCACCGACCCTGAAGGGATTACGGGGACGTCTTCCACCACTCTATCGCCCAATTTCATAATAGCGCCTTTACCATAATCTTTTTCGATTTTTCCGATGGTTAGCTGAAGCGCTTTCAGCTTTTCCTGACGAATGTCGTCGCCGGTTGTTTTTGCCATATATTCAGTTTTTAAATTGTTTTCAGAATTTGGTCGCTGTGATTTTTTGTATCGACCTTTTCAAAGATGGCTTCGATGATGCCTTCTTCCGAAATAACAAAGGTTTTACGCAGGACTCCTTCGTAGGCTTTGCCATACATCTTTTTTTCGCCCCAGGCCTCGTAGGCTTTCAGGATTGATTTTCCGGTATCGGCAATCAAATCGAATGGCAGCGAATATTTTTCGATAAAGGCAAGGTGACTTTTGGTTGAATCGGGGCTCACACCCAACACCTGATAGCCTTTACCCAACCACATGTTGTAGTTGTCGCGCAAATCGCAGGCCTCGGCTGTGCAGCCGGGGGTGCTGTCTTTCGGATAAAAATAGAGAATCAGTTTTTTACCACTATAGTGGCTGAGGTTGACATTTTTCCCGTTTTGCAGCAATCCTTCGAAGTAGGGTGCCTTATCACCTGTTTTCAACATGACCTAATCATTTTACTTTTCACAAATATATTTTATTTCGGATAATGCATAAAATTATGGCGACAAAGTTTATCAACAATCGCCACATTCGGTTTATTCCTGATTTTTCTGTTGTTAATTGGCGCATCCATCAATTTTATATGTATCTTTATGGGCTTTATGGATTAGCAGTACAATTGTCATCAAAATAGCTGTTTTATTGAAATTATCTTGAAGCGAATCAAACATATTATTGCGATTACCCTTTGCAGCATAAGTGTGTTTTTTACATTTCAGGTAAATGCACAAAAGCTTGGTGTTGAGG
>JAGOEF010000189.1 GCA_017997855.1 Bacteroidales bacterium | reverse complement strand
TGCCCATTCGGTCGCCATATTCGGCAATACTCCCCACATTGACCAACCTGATTCTTTCGGCACCGTCAGGTTCGTTTTTGATGGCCTTTATCATGTATTCAATGGCTTTGACATCGGTCTTTTTTGCATTTTCAGGCTCTCTGTCGGCACGGGGACTGATTACCGCCTGACAATTCAATACTACATCTACGCCACAGATAGCTTCACGAAGGTCTTCGTACTTTCGCCCATCGCCCCAAACTATTTTCAATCCGTTTTTGTCAACAACTTTTTTACCATTACCAATAATACCACATTCGAACAAGTAGGGAGCAAATAGTTTATGATTTTTTTTCGAATTGAAAAGCAATAAAACGATGTCGAAACGACGATTGCCACTTTCATCACATTTATTCCAGACCGATTTAAATGTCTGAAATCCCATAGAACCGGCTGCACCGGCAATAAATACCTTTTCTTTTTTCATACGCGCAATAAAAACAGCGAATTTAGCATTTATATTTATTCTTTTTACTACTTTTATCTTTGTTTTATTTTAAAAACTTGCTTATGAAAAAATTCCTGTTTGTCTCTTTTTTAATTCAAATCTGGGCAATGGCATGGGTGCAGAGCTATTGTATTCTGGTAATGGTGCATAATTTACGCAGCAATAAAGGAGTTATCCGATATGCGCTGTACAACGAAAAAAATGAATTCGCCAACTATAAGGATATTTTCAAAGAAGGTGTTGCCGAAGTAAAGGAAGGCAGTGCCCGGTTTCTAATTTGTGATGTCCCCGATGGTAATTATGGCCTTTGCCTCTTGCACGACGAAAACAACAACGGCGATATGAATTACAACGCCATGGGAATCCCGAAAGAAGGATTCGGCTTTTCTAACGACGCAAAGGTAAATCTAAGTCCTCCAAAATTCAGTGCCTGCAAGTTTATTAAAAAAGGAGAAACCGGCATCCGCGTGAAGATGCGGTATATGCTCTGATGTGAAACTATGGTTCTCGGCCAACCTGACTAGCTATTAATGAAATACTGTATCGATCCGGCCAATTACGAGCGATTCCCTTCGAGGGAAGTAAAAATTGGTGATATAATTCTGGGTGCCGGTAATCCAATCCGGCTTCAGAGCATGACAACAACCCCTACGCTCGATACAATGGCTACGGTGGCTCAGGCAATTAAAATATTTGATGCCGGTGCTGATTTTGTGAGAATTACGACTCCCGGAATTGCTGAAGCCGAGAACCTTTCCGAAATTAAAAAGCAACTGGCACTTGCAGGATACAATAAACCATTGATTGCCGATGTACATTTCAACCCTTTGGTGGCTGAAACAGCTGCCAGAATTGTCGAAAAAGTTCGTATTAACCCGGGTAATTTTGTCGATCGGAAGAGGAATACAGCAGTTAATTATTCCGAGGTTGAATACCGGGCTGAGTTGGAATTAATTCATCGCAGGCTGCTCCCTTTGATTGCTATTTGTCGAGAATATGGAACAGCCATTCGGGTTGGGTCAAACCATGGTTCGTTGTCCGATCGTATTGTTCAGCGTTATGGAAACACGGTTGAGGGGATGGTTGAAGCTGCCATTGAGTTTATCTCGATGTTTGTGGCCGAGAGCTTTTACAGACTGGTGATTTCGATGAAAGCAAGCGATGTAAACACCACCGTTCGGGCGTGCAGGCTCCTGAATGCGCGTATGCTGGAACGCGGCTGGAATTTCCCGCAGCACCTGGGGGTGACCGAAGCCGGTGAAGGCGAAGATGGCCGGATTAAATCAGCAATGGGAATTGGAGCCTTACTTAACGATGGCATTGGCGATACTATAAGGGTGTCGCTTACCGAAGCCCCCGAAAACGAAATTCCGTTTGCCCGCTTATTAACCAGCGAGTTTAATAACCGCAAGGCTAAAATACACACACTGCCTTTGCATCAGTTACCCTATGAAGCTTATTCCGGAAATAACACCAATCTGTTGTCTGACCCTTTTGCCCGTAAATGTGTGATAATAGCCGAAAACCAACATTTTAAGAATATCCCCGGCTTTTTACAATCCGAAATCGATATGTTGGCTTATAACAACGAAAATCATGGTAAGACACCCTATATTCAGAAGCTGAATTCCGGGTCGGTTCCCGATGTGTATAATGTAATTGAAGCATCAGCCATTTCAGGACAGGCGGTTAGTCCCGTTGCCCTGGCAACGGGTAAGCTGATGATTGTTATGTGCCTCACTGATTTGCAGAAAATTAAAGCTTTTTTACTAAAAAACACCGACAGATGTTGTATAGTTCTTCAGACCATTACGCAATATCCAGCCGGTGAGGTAAGGTATTTGTATAAAGCACTGAAAGATTTCGGAATTAAAGTTCCGGTAATTGTGAAATACACTATTTCATCCTCATTGAGTGATAAGAATATTATTGAATCTGCATTATATCCGGGAAGCGTTCTTGTCGACAGAATTGTCAATGGAATCTGGCCGGTATTCCTGCCGCAGGCAGTTCCCGATTACTCCTCGGTATTCTCAATGCTTCAATCGCTTGGTCTGCGATATACCAGGGCTGAGTTTATTTCCTGCCCTGCCTGTGGAAGAACCAACTACGATATTGAAACCATTGTCAAGCAGGTGAAAATTCGGTTCTCTCATCTGAAAGGAATTAAAATAGCCGTGATGGGATGTGTTGTAAACGGTCCCGGCGAAATGAATGATGCTGACTATGGTTATGTAGGAGCCCAAAAGGGAATGGTGCATCTCTATTGCGGGCAGAAGGCCGTGTTGAAGAATGTCCCCGAGAATAAAGCAATTGAAGCCTTAATCGGCTTAATTAAAGAAAATGGCGATTGGATAGAGCCCAACTATAGCTATGAGCCGATATAAAAACATACCTGCCGGTTTGTTTGGCCGAAACCGCCATAAACTGTGTGAACGAATTGGACAGTCTGCGGTAATCGTTGTTTTTTCGGCATCCCGTCAACACCGCACCGGTGATCAGTATTACGGATATCGCCAAAATTCCGATTTTTTTTACCTGACCGGTATCGAAGAACCCGGAAGTGTGCTGGTTATGTGTCCGCAACACCCCGATGAAACCTGCAGGGAGACTCTTTTTACGATAATTCCCGATGAGAAAACTAAAATATGGTATGGGAACACCCCGACCAACAGCGAATTAAGCGAAATATCAGCAATTTCCTCGATAAAGCCTGTCGAAAGTCTGAATTCATTTGTAGATGACATGCTTTGTTTTTCGAACAGGTTCTATATTTCGTTCGAAGCCAATATAAGGACAACACCGGGTTATAACCTGAAGTCAAACGAAGTTCTAAACGATTTTCAAAATCAATACCACTATGCTGATTTTCAAAACCTTGACCCGGTTTTAAAGGAGTTGCGGCTTGTGAAGGAATACGAAGAGATTTCGCTGATAAAGCAAGCCTGCCGAATTACGCGAGATGCATTTTCTGTACTTACAAAATCGGTTAAACCGGATAAATATGAGTATGAAGTAGAATCGGTCATTACCCAGAAATTTATTGCATCGGGAGCTTCTGACCATGCCTATTTACCTATTGTGGCATCAGGTTTAAATGCATGTGTACTTCATTACAACCGCAACGACTCATTAATGATCAACGGTGATTTGGTTTTGCTCGATTTTGGTGCGGAATATGCCAACTATGCAGCCGATTGTTCACGAACAATCCCTGTTAATGGCAGGTTTTCGGCGCGTCAGGCATTGCTGTACAATGCCGTGTTATCGGTTTTCCGCCAGCTGAAACCTGAATATAAACCAGGAAATACAATTAATATCCTGAACGAAATGGCCGGGATTCTTATGCAGGAGGAAATGCTTCGGATTGGTTTATTGAGTCAGGAAGATATCAAAAATCAGGATGCTGAAAATAAAGCTTACAAAAAATATTTTATGCATGGGGTGAGTCATTTTTTAGGACTCGATGTACATGATGTTGGTGATAAGGAAACCAAATTATTGCCGGGAATGGTACTTACCTGTGAGCCGGGTTTGTATCTGCTCGGTGAGAAACTGGGTATCAGAATCGAAAACGATATTTTGGTGGATGATTATCCAATTGACCTGATGGCTGATATTCCGGTTGAAATTAACGAAATAGAAGATTTGATGGCATAAAAAAAGCCCCGCGTCTCAATTAGCGGGGCTTTACTAAAACTATTCTTCGATGTCTTCAGTCTTTTTGTTTATCTCAAATCCGTAGGCATCGGCAAAATCTTGTTGAGCTTTAGCCATTTTATCGAACACTTTAGTGTATTTTTCGTCGATTGAAGTTAGAAGCAAAT
>JAGOEF010000188.1 GCA_017997855.1 Bacteroidales bacterium | reverse complement strand
GTTGATTGTGGCGCCAATGTAGTTGTAATCAACGCCGAAAAGGTACTTCTTACCGGTAAAAAACTCACCGACAAGGAATATGTAAGCCATTCGGGTTATCCTGGTAGTCAGAAGATTCAGTCGCCGGATGAATTGCTTAAAAAATATCCGGAACGTGTTATTGAAAAAGCTGTAAAAGGAATGCTCCCAAAGAACAAACTGAGCAACCAGTTGTTCCGCAACTTATATGTTTGCGTTGGCACTGAGCACCCCTATGCTGCACAGAAACCGAAAAAAATAGATATCAACGAAATTAAATAGGCAACATGGATACAGTTAATGCCATTGGCAGAAGGAAAGCCGCTATTGCAAGGGTATATCTTAGTGAAGGTAAAGGAAATATCACCGTGAATGACCGCAAAATGGAGGAATACTTCCCCCTGATGCAAATACAATATATAGTAAAACAGGCTCTGTTGGTTACCGAAACCACCGAGAAATTCGACGTTAAAGCCAACCTCGAAGGTGGTGGCATTAAAGGTCAGGCTGAAGCATTGCGCCTTGCCATTGCCCGTGCCATAATTAAAACAGACGCTGAAACCCGCCCCATACTGAAATCGAATGGGTTCCTTACCCGTGATGCCAGGGTGGTTGAGCGCAAAAAGCCCGGTCAGAAGAAAGCCCGTAAAAGATTCCAGTTCAGCAAGCGTTAGTCTGCTGCTGCTTTTCAGGCTCTGTTTAGAATCTAAATTGTCCGGACTATCAGCAATGGTACTACCTGACAATTGTTTTTATAAGAATGTAAACTAAATTTAATTGAACATGCCAAGACTCAGTTTTGATGAATTATTGAACGCAGGTGTTCATTTTGGGCACCTTCGCAGGAAGTGGAATCCACACATGGCTCCCTACATCTTCATGGAAAGAAACGGGATTCATATTATTGACCTGCACAAAACCGCGGTAAAAATCGACGAAGCCGCCAACGCCCTGAAGCAAATTGCAAAATCGGGACGTAAAATTTTATTCGTTGCCACCAAGAAACAAGCCAAAGACATTGTGGCCGAAGAAGTACAAAAAATCAGTATGCCTTACGTTACCGAGCGCTGGCCCGGTGGTATGCTTACCAACTTCCCGACCATCCGCAGGGCTGTGAAAAAAATGACATCCATCGACAAAATGATGGTTGACGGTACTTTCGATACCATGTCGAAACGTGAAAAACTTCAAATTTCGCGTCAGCGCGCCAAACTCGAAAAGAACTTAGGTAGTATTGCCGACCTGTCGCGCCTGCCCTCTGCACTTTTTGTGGTTGACGTTATGAAAGAACATATTTCGGTGAAAGAAGCCCAACGTCTCAGCATCCCTGTTTTTGCCATTGTTGACACCAACTCTGACCCGACAGGTATCGATTTCCCGATTCCTGCCAACGATGACGCTTCAAAATCCATACAACTGATTGTGAAAACCATGTGCGACGCCATCAGAGAAGGACTCGAAGAACGTAACCAGGAAAAAGACAAACTTGCCGACAAAGCGGTTGACGCCGACGTAGATGCCGAAGACGAAGATGAAGTTTTCGACAGCAAGCCATCACGCAAATACACTGTTGATGAAGAAGAAGAATCCGGTGTAAAATCGGATGCAAAAAAACCGGTTGGCCGCAAGAAAATTGTGAAAACCACCAAGGTTAAAGATAACTAGTAATCACGTAAAAAAATTAATTTTATTATGGCAGAAATAACAGCAGCCGATGTAAGCAAGCTGCGCAAAATAACCGGAGCCGGTATGATGGACTGCAAAAAAGCCCTCACCGAAGCTGACGGAGATTTCGAAAGAGCTCAGATACTGATTCGCGAAAGAGGATTGGCCATTGCCAACAAACGTGCCGACAGAGAAGCATCCGAAGGTGCCGTATTATCGTGTACTTCAGCTGATAAAAAACTGGGCGTTGTAATTGCATTAAATTGCGAAACCGACTTTGTTGCCAAAAACGAAGATTTCGTGCAGACAGCAAAAAGCATCCTGAATATTGCAACCGAGAACAACCCTGCCGACCTGAATGCATTGAAAGCATTGGTTATCAATGGAAAAACGGTTGAAGACATGATTCTCGAAAAGAGCGGTATTACCGGCGAAAAAATGGAACTCGCTTATTACGATTTTGTAAAAGCAGGATATGTTTCGTCATATATTCACATGGGCAACAAACTGGCTACCATCGTTGGTTTCAACAAACCCGTTGAGGAGCAGGCAGCAAAAGACATAGCAATGCAGGTTGCAGCCATGGATCCGGTAGCTGTTAAACCCGAGGATGTTCCACAAAATGTCATCGAAAAAGAACTCGAAATTGGTCGCGAACAAGCCCGTAACGACGGAAAACCCGAAAACATGATTGACAAAATCGCTCAGGGTAAACTCCAGAAATTCTACAAAGAATCTACCCTGTTGAATCAGGACTTCGTGAAAAACGGAAAAGTTACTGTCAATCAGTATCTGCAAGGATTCGACAAAGAACTTACCGTTACAGGTTTCAAACGTTTTGGCCTGAAAAATTAAGCAACTTACCCTACCAGGATTAAAGCCGTGCCCAGTAAGCACGGCTTTTTTCGTATCCCATTGCTTTGTGATGCCTGCCTGAACGTGAAAAATATGTTTGAATAAACCAATAATTTTGTAAATTTATCGCTCAATTTTTAGACCTATGACGACCAACAAATTTAAGAGGGTATTGCTTAAACTTTCGGGCGAATCGCTCGAAGGCAATCTGGGTTACGGCATCGATCCTGACCGCCTGATGGAATATGCCCAACAGGTACATCATGCCCATTGCACCGGAGTTCAGATAGGGATTGTAATAGGCGGAGGAAACATTTTCAGGGGCTTGTCGGGGACACAGAAGGGTTTCGACAGGGTTACCGGCGATCAGATGGGAATGCTGGCTACAGTTATTAATTCGTTATCGCTATATAATGCACTTACCTCGCTCGGGTCGAAGACCAAACTCTTTACCGCTGTCGGAATCGAGTCGGTGGGCGAAAGATTTTCGAAACCGGCTGTACTCGAAGCCATGGGCGCCGGATATATCTGTATATTTTCGGGAGGTACCGGCAACCCGTTTTTCAGCACCGATACCGCTGCAGCACTACGCGCTGTAGAAACCGACTGCGACCTGCTGCTGAAAGGTACACGCGTCGACGGGGTATATACTGCCGATCCCGAAAAAGACCCGACGGCCATTAAATATCAGTACCTCACTTATAAAGAAGCCTACGAAAAAGGTCTTAAGATTATGGATTTGACGGCATTTACATTGTGTCGCGAAAACAACATGAAACTGATGGTTTTCGACATGAATACACCGGGCAATCTCATGAAAATTGTGTCCGGCGAAAACATCGGAACACTGGTAAGCAATTGATTAACCAAAATAATCTGATTTTGTATGGATGATATTCAATTTTACATCGATTCGGCGAAAGATGACATGAACGGAGCACTGGAACATCTCGAAAAGGAGTTTCATAAAATCAGGGCAGGTAAAGCCTCTCCTGCCATGCTCGAAAACATCCGCGTCGATTACTACGGAACTACCAGCCCACTGTCGCAGGTTGCCAATGTTTCGTGTCCCGATGCCAAAACAATTTTTATTCAGCCCTGGGATCGTGGTGTAATTTCAGCTATCGAAAAAGCCATTCAGGCAGCCAACCTGGGATTTAATCCTTCGAACAACGGCGAAGTAATACGAATTATGGTTCCGCCACTCACCGAAGAGCGTCGCAGACAATTGGTAAAACAGGTGAAAAACGAAGGTGAGAATGCAAAAGTTGCCATCAGAAATCACAGGCGCGATGCCATCGAAGAATTTAAAAAATTAAAAAAAGAAGGACTTTCGGAAGATATGGCTAAAGACGCAGAATCGAAAATACATAAAGCCCACGAAGACTATATTAAAAAAGTGGACGAAGCCATTGCCCGTAAAGAAAAAGAAATCATGACGGTGTAATTTCTGGTATTTCACTGTTTACTGCGGTGAACCCGTCGTTTGGCGGGTTTTCCTGTTATTTGAAAATTAATAAACCACACTATGAAAACAACCTTTCTGACCATTGCCATTGCATTTGCCCTGAGTTCGCTCATTGCTCAGGACCGTTCCGACTGGATTGGATCCTATCCCGAAGCCTGTACCAGTATTACCGTGGGTAAATCGGCCACAACCGATGGTTCGGTTATCAGATCGCACACCGACGACAGTCACCGAACACGCAGCGAAATGAATTTAATTCCGGCCCTGGACCACAAACCGGGTGAGATGACTCCCATGTACAGGCGTATTGC
>JAGOEF010000187.1 GCA_017997855.1 Bacteroidales bacterium | reverse complement strand
TATTATTATTAGGCCCCGAAAAGGTAAAAAAACTTGAACAATCGCATGTTTTAATTGCCGGTCTCGGCGGTGTGGGTGCCTGGGTAGCCGAGATGCTATGCCGCGCGGGTGTGGGTAAACTTACACTGATTGATGCCGATGTGGTAAACCCATCGAATTTAAACCGACAGTTGCTGGCATTGCACAGCCAGATCGGGAAACCCAAAACCGAAGTAATAAAACAACGCCTTACCGATATTAACCCGGATGTTGAAATTACATGTCAGCAGATTTTTCTGAAAGATGAAATAATTGATCAGTTGTTGGCACAACCTTATGATTATATTGCCGATGCGATTGATACCTTGTCGCCAAAAATATATTTTATAAAAACCTGTCTTGGTAACGGGCTGCCAATAATAAGCTCGATGGGTGCAGGTGGCAAAACCGACCCTGCAAAGGTCAGGGTCGACGACATCTCAAAATCGTATAATTGCAATCTGGCACGAATCTTACGAAAAAGACTACACCGATTGGGTATTCAAAATGGTTTCAGGGTTGTTTTTTCAACTGAAAAAACCGATAAATCTGCAGTCATCGAAGAAGAGAGCCTTAATAAAAAATCGAATGTTGGCACAGTATCGTATATGCCGGCTGTTTTCGGTTGTTTTATGGCCGCCGAAATTATCAGGCAACTTACAGAATCTGATTAGTTTTTAGTGCTGTAAAAATTGGTGCTTTCAAAAATTTTATCTGCCGATTTTGCAATAAATCCGGGGTAGAGTTTCCCATCGGAATCGGGATAACGCCTTGCAAACTCGTAGTATGTAACCGGCACTTCGAACAAGCCTTCGACAAATGGCATTTTTATAATATTGGCCTTTGTACTCGATTGTTCGAGCAACTCGTCAGGCGTTCCCTTAATTTCGCCACCTGAGTTATTCAGCATAAAACCATTCGTTTTTAAGAACTCATTGGTCTTTTCGATGCTTCCCAGTTTTTTCAGATGGGTTACACTTACAGTAAAATGATTTACTGTAAAACCCCACAGGTAGAGCCAGGCAGCATATTCCGATTCCTCACGCAGACGGTTGTAAACATCGTATGAAGGCAATTCTTCCCAAAGATTGCCCGAAATCAATAATTCCGGCTTGCGTGTTATCTCTGTCGGGATCCGGTCCACTAATTGGGTTACTTTTTGCTGCAGAAACTCACTGAAATCTCCCGTCTTCAACTGTGATATAAACACCCGGGGAGCAAAATCGTTTCCCGGCAGTTCGAAATGCCTGGCATACAAATGCTTCTCCTCGAAATGGTATTCACCCATTTGCCGGTATCCTACATTAATAAATGCCTGAGACAAAACACCGACATTAATTTTTTCGTGATCAAAGGTCCGGAATGCAATATGATCGTTTATCACATCTTCGCCTTCGGCAACAAATAGGTCGTGTATGGTTTGAGCGGCTTGATTACGTTGCGTATAATCGCTCCAAAGTGCATCAAAAAGAGATTTATAGGTGTTCATAAAAGCTGAGTTTGACAAATTAACCAAAAACAGCCCGATATGTTTAGCAATCTTTACGATTATTACCTGCTGAAACTTGCACTAAAACACTATATTTTAAGTAAAGCATCGGCACGATCGGCAATTTCAGGCTCGAGGTACAATGTTTTTCTCCAGTCGGCCGGAATATTTTCGTAACCGTAGAAGGCACCTGCCAACTGACCTGTGACAGCACCCACCGTATCGGCATCATCACCCAGGTTTACTGCTTTCAGCAGCGTTTCCCTAAAATCGGCACCATGGTAAAACGCCCACAATGCAGCTTCGAGTGTAGCAATACAATAGGCGCTGCTTACAATCTGATTTTCGGTTTTAGAGGCGTAAGAACCCTGCAAAATATTGTCCACCTTAGGTTCCAAATCAGGAATCAATCGTTGAACTTCTGAAATAAATTCATTGCTGAGAATATATTCCTTGTCGTGGTTTTCGACAAATGCCTTCAGATATAAAGCCAGCAACATACACGACTGCACGGCTTCGGGGGCAGCATGGGTTGTTTTAGAACTGAGTGCCGCAAATTGAAGCAATTCCCCGGTGTTCTTAAAATATTTTATTACCACCGGAGCCAGGCGCATTATGCTGCCATTTCCTGCTGTACGCGGATTATCGCTGCCTGAATACGCTTCGCCGGTATCTTCGAAACGCATCAGTGCATTGCGGGTTGTAAGCCCGATATCGAAACAACCCCCATCGGAACTATTATAACCATTACGATACCAGTCGATATATTTTTCCATCTGGTCGGCAGCATCAAAGTCATTTTTCTCAATCAGGCTGTCTGCCAGACAGAGTGTCATCGAAGTATCATCGGTCCAGCGCCCCGGTTTCATCGAAAACGGGCCTCCTCCAATTATAGTTTCGATGGGTTCGAAGCTTCCCCTCTGCTTAAATTCCAAGGTAGTACCCAAGGCATCGCCCACGGCCAGACCCACCAACATTCCACGACATTTCGACTTTTCCATTGACACTATGCTTAAAATCAGGCATCAAAAATAAGTACATTTTACTGTGTGCAACTTGTTTTATAACAGTGGCCGAGAAATGAAATTAAGAAGTAACAATAAATTAATATTTCGAGACTTTACCACGCTTCATGTTGATTCCGGTGCCGATTTCGATGAAATACACACCTTCCGGCAGTGATTGAATATTGATACCATCACCGTTATTCCACAATGTGCCATGTAACAGCACCGCTCCGCGTAAATCGGTAATCCGATACTCCGACGCGTCTTCGATTCCATCGACAAACAACATCTGACCGGCCGGGTTTGGATACAAACTGATTTTATTGTTGTGCCGGTTCGGTTCAACACCCACCGAATGTTGCACAACTACTGCTCCTGTAAGCTGACATCCGAAGACATCTGTAATTGTATACAGGTACTCGCCCGAAGCGAGATTCTGAATCGAAAATGTGGTGGCACCATTACTCCACTCAATGGTAAATGGTCCCTGCCCTGAAATTTCGGTAATACTGATGCTTCCATCGCTGCTGCTCATGTCGGTGGCATGCGTCACATCAATTACAGCGTCCATTTCGGGAGCAGTAGTAACTTGAATTGCACCCGTGGCATCACAACCATATATATCGGTAACAGTAACGGTGAACAACCCGGTGGTTGCAGTCTCGATTGAAGCTTCAGTCGAACCCGTATTCCATAGGTAATCGGCATATCCTTCGCCCGGAGTTAACTCAATGGAATTGCCATAACACAGGCTTATGTTAGGTCCCAAAGAAACATTTTGCGGCGACATAATTGCAGTTACCGGTTCACGCGCGCTCATACAATTTCCTTCGAAACCCTGTTGAATTTCGATATCGTAGAAGAAATACCAAAAACTGTTACTATAATTGTTTCCTGTAATACTGATAATACCGGGAACTGTGAAAGGATACCCAACATTCGGGCCGCCATAGTCGCCTGTGTACGAAAGATTGTTGGCTGTATTTACATGAATTGCATAGCCATTGCCCTGTGGAATTTCGAAGTTCAGATCGATGCGGCTGCCACCATCCGGAATATTCACCACACGGGTATCGAGAACCTGTCCCGAAGAATTCTTTAATGTTATCGTACGATTGCCTGCACCGCTGGCATACACCTGGGCTGATTTAATGACCACATCGTCGAGGGCATCAAGATAGACGGCTCTGTCGATACTGAAATTAAAATACCCACCTGCCCCGCTATTGTCTTTTAAACCAAAATAGATTGATGGAGAAATGGTCTGATAGCTGTAATACAACGTAGTGTCGTGTGTAAGTGCAGCAATAGAAAAGTTAGGCCCCATCTGTACAGGGTTTAACTGACCGGGTGCAGAGTACCAGTTCAAAGTCTGGTTCTGTGGTGCAAAAAAGCTGATGTTGGCTCCCTGACAAAAATGAATATCGTCGATAACCGGTGGGGCAATGCGCTCAACACTTACAAAATTTGGAATACTTAAGGTAGATGACCCGTTGGCATTGGTAACCTGAAGAGACACGGTATACAAACCATTCATATAATATATGTGGGTCGGGTTTTGCTGATTTGAAGTTGTTCCATCACCGAAATTCCACAACCAGGAGCTAGCCACCGGGTTGCACAGACTATTGTCAAAAAATTGTACACTTCCGGTACATTGGTTTACATCCGATTTGGAGAAATTCGCCACGGGCAAACCGGGTGCGGCCGTTACACAAAAATCAGCAGTCATCATATTGGTGAAATCGCAGCCGGTAGCAAGCTGCGTTTCTGTCTCCATATCTGTAATTAAAAAGTAACCATCGCCATATCCGGCACAAATACCATCTCCATAC
>JAGOEF010000186.1 GCA_017997855.1 Bacteroidales bacterium | reverse complement strand
TACACAAATCCCGACGCGGGCGCGCTGTAATCGTAATATTCTGTGTAGTCTGCCGGCACAATTGTAATTAATTCCATCGCCTGACTTGAACTGCCCCGGTAAATTTCTATTTCGCTGAAGCTGATTCCCTCGTAATTTTCCCAGTGCAGGTAATAGGTGTTGTCCCCAATACTGTCGAAATGCAAGAGGAAAGGCCGGTGCGGGTCGCTGAACCCGGTTTCGTTGCCGCATAAACTAAGCCCGGTGATCTTGTAGCGTAATGCAGGGGCGTCGTCCGGCAACGAAATATCAACAAACTGGTTGAACGAATTGGTGCCTGCCGAACCTATTTTGATGTACTCGCCACCGGGAGTAGCTTCGCGATAGATAAACACCGAGTCAAGCTGATTGGCGGTAGTATTTGTCCACACAATATACGGATACAGGGTTTCGCCATAGTCAACGGCACAGATCTGCGGAGCCTGAGCCGGTGTAACATGCACCGTAATTTGTATCATGTCGCTGCAATCGTTATCAAGGTCGTTAATTGTCAACGTGTACTTTGTAGTGGTATCGGGCGATGCCCAGGGTTCAGGCGAATATGGGTCGTTGAGTGATTCCTCGGGATACCAGTGGTAGCTGTACTGAAACGGTCCGGTTTCTACGTGGAGTTGGATTGACGAACATTCCGAAATATAGGCACTCGGCGAATAGGATATCACCGGTATGGTAAACTGAATATTTACGGTTGCATCGTCGGTACACAGCACATTGCCCTGATAGTACTCTGTCCACCTGAACTGGTAAGTTCCGGGTATAGTAACGCATACCCCGGTAACATTGCTGTTGACTGCGTCGAAACTGGTATCACCCGGCCCCGAAACCATTACCCAGGCCCCGGTATTACCTGATTCGGGAATCCGAGCACTGATCGAAGTACATAACCCGCAAATAATCTGGTCTTCGCAAATGGTAGTGTGCGGCCACAAACAGCAGGTGTCCGACGAAAGACTTCCGGTGTTCACAACAAGTACTGTATCGAACACACACCCAAAATCGTCGCTTACCGTAAATGTATATTCAATCGCCTGATTTTCGACAAGCGGTATAGCATACCCTTCGGTACCAAACGCATCGATTACATTGTTGCCTGTCCAAACCAGCGAATTCACATCGTTTCCAATTACGAAATTGTTTAAAGAATCTCCATAGGGTGCCGGGAACTCCTGAAAATCAGAAAATTGAATCCGGGCATCGAACAAATATCCATCATCAATCCCCCAGTTTTCAATTATTTTCAGACTCCATGTACCGTTTATCGGGCATCCGACCAATTGATTGTAGCTTTCCTGAGGAAGATAACACCCTGCGGGAATGGTTTGTCCTGATTCGCAGACTTCGGTGATGTGCTGGTCGGCACTCATCGTCCAGCAATATTCATATCCTGTCCCGGGAATACAATCATCGTTATGATCAGGTAACCCGAAATAAGACCCATTACACGTATAATAAGAGCTAATCGATGCCTCCTGTCCCGTAGGGCAAACGATATATATATACATATCGCCCACAAACGAGTGTTCAATATTCAGGCAAACCGAAGTCAGACTGGAAGTGTCAGATATTACAGCGTCTTCGGCGTATCCCTGAACATCGAAGTAAAAGAATTGAGGTTCATCACTGGATTGGTCTTCGATACATCCGAATGAGGTTTGAAACGAATTGACAGGCTGACCGGGCGCGGTATCAGATAGGGGCACTGCCTCAACGGCTCCATGAAGTTCAACCATATTGCCCGGACACACATGTTGCGGATAAACATAACTCCCTGCAAAATCGGGTGGGTTGGCAACCCTGATATACACCAATACCGAATTCATGCTTTCAACTCCCAAACTGTCGGTGCAGGAGAGTTTAACACTATAAACACCGGGTGTCGCAAACGTATAAATGAATTCATTGTTACCCATAATCTCAAAGGGGATATTGGGTTGCCCCGGTACCGAAATTGTCCACAAATATGTTGTGTTCTCAATGCTTTGAAAATACCCTTGTTGGTCGTTTTCGAAGAAATTGTTGATGGCATGAAAAGTTACGGTTTGTCCGGGACAACAATTAATGTAATTGGCCTCGGCCTGAACCATTATCGGGTTGGTAATAAGTGTAAGGGTATGGTGTTGTGGCGGTAACAGGCAGGAAATTACAGCAGCCCATCCACTTTGAGTTACCGAACCATCTGACGTAAATTTCAGCGTTAAACAGGTGGTCCCAACAATTTCAGTTCCCAGCAGACTGTTCCCCGATGCCTCAACTACCAACGGCGGGCTGTTGACGTTCGGGCCATTATAAATACTTAGTACATCATAGCCGTGTTCTAAATTAAATGCGCTGAATAAAAGTTTAATAGAACAGCCGGCCATAGAAGAACAAATTGTAATTGTATAGCTTTCACCATTTCCGTAACTGCCCGTAGCCCCTCCCGAATCATACAAGGTTCCCGAACAGGTGGTAATGGTGCCGCCCTGGCTGATGAGATAGGTTTGACTGTGCAGGCTTGCAACACTGCAAACGCCGACAATAAACATAATTAGATTTTTGCCGAGATTCTTCATGAGCTTACATATTAATGAATAGCCAAATATACAAAAATTAAAGTTATTATTTCACATTTACATAGACAAAATAATTTATTAAAAGGTTGCACGCGTTAAAAAAATAATTCAAAATAATTTTGACCGGCAGAATTTGTTATTTTTGAACGATCCATAACCATTGCCATGCCATCAATTCGTATGAATTAAGCTCCGGTTTTATGCTGTAATTTTCAGAACCACATATAAAATTGAATTGATGCAGACAGCATCGGCTGAGTAGTTAAATTGCCACACTGTCCGAAAAGTCTTCTGCACTGAGTTTGCATTGAGCCTGTTGAAATAAAATTCCGATCGCACGCTCAATATTGATGTTCCCCCCCCCCACAAATTCCACCGTCCACTGCAGGTAACGCGCCGTGGGTAGGCCCCGACAAAAATGCGAGCCGGCCCGGGCGTGAATAGCCATTTAATAGAAAAAACAACAAAGGGCTAGAGAAGCAAACTTTCCCAAAGACCCGAATTTAGGTTTGCTTCTCGACGCTTTGGTTTGTCGGCCTGAGGAGCAGGGCCTGCGCTGACAAAACACTACTTTGTTAGTTTTTTCATTAAAAGGCTAGAGCGGGGAGAAGCATATTTTTGTCTTGACTTTTTGGTTACTTTTTGTGTCAAGTCAAAAAGTAAGAAGAATATGTTCACACTTCCTTTTAGATAATATTCTATCATGCAAATCAATCGCCTACAAAAAGCTGGTTCATGCTGATCCTTTTTTGCAGACCACGAAAAGCAATTAAAAAAATGGCGCAACGAGCCAAAAACAGCATTCCCTTTGGATACTAGCGGAGTCGAGCTAATCATTTGCCCGGGGTAATCACCAGATTTTATGTCGTATTAACACACAGCTCGCAAACTTTTATTAAGTTTGTGTATTATTGTGAACCTATGTTTCGTATTGCTTTCATATTCATGCTGACACTGCCGCTAAGCCTCTTTTCGCAGTTCAGCGACAACTTTTCGGATGGCAACTTCACCGCCAACCCTGTCTGGACCGGTCATGATACCAAATTTCAGATTAGCGGTGATAATCGTTTATGGCTCAACGATCCCGAGTTTATTATAGGCGACGCCTGCCTTTCAACCGCTTCTCAGGCAGTTCTCGATGCGTCATGGGAGTTTCTGCTGCAAATGGAGTTCAATCCGTCATCTTCCAACTATGCCGAAGTGTTTGTTATGGCGTCGGCAGCCGATTTCTCAGGCAGTCTCAACGGGTATTTCATCCGGCTGGGATACACCGACGACGATATCTGCCTATACCGAAAAACCGGAGCATCCTCGGTTAAAATTATCGACGGCATCAATGGCCGGCTCAATACCACAACGGTAAACGTAAGGGTTAAACTCACCCGCGACAATCAGGGAAACTGGGAACTTTTCAGCGATACACTGGGTGGCTTCGATTATCAATCCGAAGGAACGGCTTTCGATGCGAATTTTACCCAGTCATCGTTTTTTGGACTGCGGTGCATTTATACCACCACCCGAAAAGACAAATTCTTTTTCGACGATTTTGTGGTTACCGGTGATTTTTTAGTGGATGAGGAAGCACCTGTTTTATTGTCGGCTACGGCTGTTTCGCCGCACGTCCTTCAACTCAGCTTCAGCGAACCCTTGCTCGAAGAAGCTGCTTTAAACACCGATAATTTTAATGCCAGCACAGGATTGGGACAACCTCAGTCAGTTGCGTTTTCGCAGGGAAACACAGCCGTACTGCAATTGGATTTTGCTACAGATTTTGTTTCGGAGTACGAC
>JAGOEF010000185.1 GCA_017997855.1 Bacteroidales bacterium | reverse complement strand
TCAGCTCAAGTAATCACTTATGTTAGTTTGCACGATGAAAAAAGTCAATGGATTTATTGCTCTGGTGCTTTGTTGCTTTTTAGCACAATCTCAAGAGGCTGACCTGATTTTACCTGAAGGACATCTCGAAAAAATTAGTCAGATAGCTTATAGTCCCGACGGATATTACCTCGTCAGTGCCTCAGATGACAACACACTCAAAGTATGGGATGTGAAAACCGGCCGGTTGTTGCATGATCTTACCGGGCATACCGACGATATTTTGCAATTTGTTTTTGTTGATAACGGAAACAAAATCAGGTCATTATCGCGTGATAAAACGGTAAGAACATGGAATATCAAAACCGGCAAAGAAGAATTTAATTGCAGTGGAAACCAAGTTGTAAATACCCGTGCTTTTTTAAACGAAAAAGGAACTCTGGTGGCCACAACCAACATGAACGATGGGATAGCCCGTATATGGGACATTTCGGGGAAAGAATGGACCTTGAAGCATGAATTATCACTCGATGCTGAAAGTCCGCTGTATTTGGTTGCTTTCAGCAACGACGGAAAATATATTTGCACAAACTACGCAGACGGCAAGGCGGCTGTATGGAATCTTGACAAAGGACAAAAACAATTTGTTACAAAAAACAAGGGAGTAATTTATACTGCTTCATTTAGCAATGACTCCCAAAAGCTGTTAACCATGGTATCTGACACACTATGCATTTGGAATGTCGAAAATGGAAAACTAGTATTTGAATCGGTAAAAAACAATGGGTACTTCAGCTGTGCAACCTTCAGCACTAACGATTCAATAATTGTTGCGGGTAACACACGGGGCGAATTAAAGATATATGATGCCAACAGCAGAAAAGTATTACAAAAAATAGCCGCACATAAAAACGAAATTTCCGATATAGTGGTAAGTTCCGACAATCGATTTGTTTATTCAGTTGACTACGATGGTATTGTGGTAAAATCAGAGTTATTAACCGGAAAACCAATCTGTGAATTTTCGACCTTATATGGAAGCAATAGTACCATGAGATTTGGCCTACGTCTGGCTTTAAGCCCCAACGAAAAAACACTGGCTGTTACCAATTTTGCCGGAACAATCGAAATATGGAATATTGCAGATGAGCGAATTTTGCATGAATTAAAGGGACTAACCTGCAAGATAAAGCAGCCTGTATTTAGTCCTGATGGCAGTGTTGTTGCAGTAATCTGTTCCGATTACACCGTTGCAGTCTGGGACTTCAGAAATGCCAGTTTGAAGTGTACTCTCAAAGGCCATCGAAGTCCAGTGAAAAGCCTGAATTTTACTTCGGACGGAACAAAGATTATTACAAGTTCCGAAGACGGTTTTGTTAAAGTTTGGAATGCAACAACCGGATTACCGATGTATAGCATCGAAGATTTGTATTCGTGGGTCGATGAAGTTATGCTAAGCCCCAACAGCAAATACATGCTTATCGTTCCCCGTTTTAAAAACCCCCGTTTTTATGACATCAATTCTGGGAAATTGCTTTTTGAATGTCTGAACGAAACTTCAAATTTCAGGGATGCTTTCTTCTCAGAAAAAGATAGTTTACTGAATGTTATTTATCGTGAAAACGACGAAATAAAACTATTGAAAATTGATATTACCCAACGCCTTGCAATTGATGATATGTTGGTGAGCGAAATAGGAAACCATGAATTTACTCAGCAAAAATCCATTTATTTACTCCCCGATAACAGCGGGTTATTGTATTTGGATGAGATGGAATTGCATTATCAGAGTTTTACCCATCAGGACAAACACAGTGTTTTCGATTCCCATCCCATTGAGATGAGTAAAGAACCCTTCACCAGCGACGGAAAACTGATTGTGTTCGACACCTACGCTGGTACTGACGAATTGCATGCTCAGGTTTTTGATATTGCAACCGGTAGCCCTGTGTATGATTTAACCGGATATACTTTCAACCCCAATGGTGGCATCGAACAGCCTTTCAGCAACGATGGCAGGTGGGTGCTTACTATGGATGACACAGGTTTCGTCAGGGTTTGGAATGCATCAGACGGTAAACTGAAAACCGAAATATCCTGTGGCGACGAAAACAATATGCTGGTATTTGCGCGATTTATGCCAGATAACAAAACCATCATGGCCGGTAGTTTAAAAGTAAACGAAATGCAATATATTTACGAATACAATCCTGTTGGAATATATGATATTGAAACCGGAACCTTGATTGGGACCATTCCATTTGAACATGGTTTTCCATCAGCAATCTGTGATAGCGAAAATCTGGCTGCCTATTGCTACAATTCACAATTGGTGCTGTATGATACCCGGTTGCTTCAAGAAAAAGCAGTATACATTACCCTCGATAACAACGAGTATATGGTTGTTACCCCGGAAAAATACTATAAATGCTCGAAAAATGCAGCGGGAAAAATCCTTTGGCGGGTGGAAGACACATTTTATCGGTTCGACCAGTTCGACCTGCAGTACAACCGACCCGACAAGGTGCTTGAGAAATTGGGGAGCCAAGATTCGGTTCTCATTAAACTTTATCGCGAAGCCTATCTCAAGCGACTGAAAAGAAGCGGATTTAGCGAAAATATGTTTCAACCGGGGTGGGAATGCCCCGAAGTAAAAATTATTAACTCGGACGAAATTTCTTGGCAAACCAATGAACCTGTCGTTCATCTGAATATTAAAGCCTCTGATGAGAAAAACAAGCTCGACAGGATACAGGTTAGGGTCAACGAAGTACCCCTCTATGGAAGCAAAGGCTGGAATTTAAAAGATCTGCAAAGTTCATCAACCGAGCAACAAATAGATGTCAACCTGAGCGAAGGCTATAACATTATTGAAGTCTCATGCACTAATGTGTTGGGCGTTGAATCGTTTACCGAGAGTATAGAAATCAACTACCTGCCAGCAGTTTCGCCACAGTCAACGCTTCATCTTATTGTCATGTCGGTTTCAGAATACAACGACAGCCGGTTCAATCTGGTATATCCAGTTAAGGACGGCAGAGACATTGTATCGCTTTTCAACAATTGCATTCCCCGATTGGCAAACAATGTACTTGTTGACACCCTGTTTAACGCAATGGCCACCCGACGTAATTTATTGGATCTAAAGAGCAAACTTATCGCAACAAATATCGACGATATTGTAATACTCTATGTATCGGGGCATGGATTGCTAGGCGACGACCTAAACTTTTATTTTGCAACCAGTGATATTGATTTCGGGCATCCCGATAAAAATGGTGTTTCTTACGATGAACTCGAATGGATGCTTGATAGTATTCCCGCACGGAAAAAACTGATATTGATTGATGCCTGCCATAGTGGGGAACTCGACAAAGAGGTGCTTGTCGAAAACAGCGATTCAATAGTTCTTACCGATGGTACCCGTGGCGGATTAAAAACCTATTTCTTCAAAACGGCTATCATGCCGGCTCAATCTGGCAATGTATCGTTGAATTCGGCCTTCGAACTAATGAAGGAAACGTTTAACGACCTGAGTAAGGGTTCAGGTGTGGTTGTAATTTCGGCAGCAGCCGGAACCGGATTCGCCATTGAATCGGATGAATGGAACAATGGGGTATTTACATACGCCATTATTGACGGCCTGAAAAACAACTTTGCAGACCTGAATCAGGATGCGACGATAAGTATTTCGGAATTGAAAGCATTTGTAAGCAACGAGGTAGAAAAACTCACCCAAGGCAGGCAGAAGCCTTCGGGCAGGGGAGAGACCCTGTTGTATGACTGGAAATTATTGATAAAACCGTAGAAATCTTCATCGCAAACAAAAACAGCGGGTTTCTACCCGCTGTTTCTATTACTAGGCCTGAGCCGTAGGACCGCCAAAAGTCATCGGTATCACCGGTCCCTGATTCAAATCGCTCATTTTAATAGGGCCGTTGGCCTGTTCAAACTTTGCAATATTGTCCTTGAGTGCCAGCATCAGCCTTTTGGCATGTTCGGGGGTAAGAATTATCCTCGACTTCACCTGTGCCTTGGGCACTCCCGGCATGATTCGTACAAAATCAACAATAAACTCAGCGTTGCTGTGGGTAATCACCGCAAGGTTAGAGTAGGTTCCCTGAGCAACATCCTCTTTAAGTTCGATGCTGATCTGGTTTTGTTTTTGCATTTTATCGTCCATGGCTTACCTTATTGGTCAATGTGTTCATATTTCTCGGTCATATACACCATCTCTTCCTTATTGCCTACCAGATATTCCTGATATTCGCGCAGACCGGTACCGGCCGGAATAAGATGGCCCACAATTACATTCTCTTTCAAACCATCGAGCGGATCAATTTTTCCACTGATAGCGGCTTCATTCAGAACCTTAGTGGTTTCCTGGAACGAAGCAGCCGACATAAAGC
>JAGOEF010000184.1 GCA_017997855.1 Bacteroidales bacterium | reverse complement strand
AACGCGCATATACAAGTGTAAAGGTAAGGTTAGCGATCTCGAAAATATAGTCATAAATCACGATTTAAGTGGAAAAATCGGGATGGGCCATACCCGTTGGGCCACCCATGGCGAACCTACCGATGTAAATGCTCACCCTCATTTGTCAATGAAAAGGCATTTCGTTGTTATTCACAATGGTATCATTGAGAATTATTCGAAACTACGCAACGAACTTATTGAAGAAGGTTACATTTTTATCAGCGAAACCGACACCGAAGTTCTCGCCAACCTTATTGAATATGTTTTTCTGAAACATAATACCACTGCTGAGGAAGCTGTGCGGCTTGCACTAACAAAGGTTATAGGTGCCTACGGAATTTTGGTGGCCCATACCGAAGATGTTGATCAGATTATTGCAGCACGCAAGGGAAGTCCGTTGGTTATCGGTAAAGGCGAAAACGAATACTTTTTTGCTTCCGATGCAACCCCGATTATTGAATATACTAATAGTGTAATTTATTTGAACGACGATGATATTGCAATTGTTAATAAAACAGGTCTTCATCTGAAAAGCATCAGCAATATTGTAAAAGAACCAGAAATTCAGAAGATTGAACTCGATATTGAAGAAATCGAAAAAGGTGGCTTTGAGCATTATATGCTTAAAGAGATATTTGAACAACCCAGGTCAATTACTGATACATGTCGTGGAAGGTTAAACTATTATGACCGATCGTTGAAGTTGGGAGGATTGCATGCTGTAAGCAAAAAGCTAATTGAAGCCGACAGGGTGATTATTGTTGCATGCGGCACCAGCTGGCATGCAGGGCTTGTAGGCGAGTATCTGTTTGAAGAGTTCGCAAGAATTCCCGTTGAAGTTGAATATGCATCAGAGTTTCGATACAGGAACCCTATTATTAATAGTAATGATGTAATAATCGCCATCAGTCAAAGTGGTGAAACAGCCGATACCCTGGCAGCCATCAGGCTTGCCAAAGAGGCCGGAGCACTGGTTATAGGAATCTGCAATGTGGTGGGATCGAGCATACCTCGCGAGACGCATGCCGGAGTATACACCCATGCCGGTCCCGAAATCGGGGTTGCTTCAACAAAAGCCTTTACGGCCCAGGTTGCTGTGCTCACAATGATGGCCATGCTGGTTGGGAAAGAAAACAACAGCCTGAATCAACAGGAATACGACGATTTAATTGAGGAATTATTCAGAATACCTGAAAAGGTTGAGACAACGCTGAAAAAAGCCGAGGAAATCAAAAGTATCGCTTCGTTGCTTAAAGATGCAACCAATGCCTTATATCTTGGACGGGGTTACCTTTTTCCTGTAGCACTTGAGGGAGCCCTTAAACTAAAGGAAATATCATATATTCATGCCGAAGGCTACCCCGCAGCCGAAATGAAACACGGTCCCATTGCCCTGATTGATGAAAAAATGCCGGTTATTGTACTTGCCACAAAAGATAAATCATACGAAAAGATTGTCAGCAATATTCAGGAAGTAAAAGCAAGAAAAGGAAATGTAATAGCCATCGTCACCGAAGGTGACACAACCATTAAAAATATGGCTGATCATGTAATTGAAGTGCCATACACCGATTTTGCACTGGCTCCACTGATTACGGTTGTTCCTCTTCAGTTGCTGTCCTACTATATTGCCGTTATGCGGGGTTGTAATGTTGACCAGCCCCGGAATCTTGCTAAATCGGTTACTGTAGAATAGTTTTTTATGTCAATAATAAATTCATATAATTCGTGTTAATAAATGTAATTGAAACCAATGTCAGTGCTTTTGAAAAAGAGAATTAGTATATATCTGATACTTGTAGCCGGGGCAATTGCCTTTACAACCTGTTCGACCGAGAAAAACACGACGATGTCGCGTTTTTACCATAATACGACAGCTCATTACAACATTTATTTCAATGCCAACGAGGCCTATAAAAAAGGTATTAAACAAGCCGAAGCAGCAAATACTGATAATTATGTTGCAATACTTCCTATTTTTATTATCAGCAAACCCGAGGCAGCATCTGCGGTAACCGGCGACATGGACAAAACCATTAAAAAATCCTCGAAGGCAATCAAGTTTCATTCCATCACAGCCAAGCCGAAAACCAAATCGGGTAAAATGAGTGCGAAGGACAAGGAATTTTATAATAAAAAAGAATTTAATAAATGGGTTGACGACTGTTTTTTACTGATGGGGAAAGCCCATTTTGCCAAACACGATTTCCTGCAGGCGCGTCAAAACTTCGAGTATATCATTCGACAATTTCCCAAAGAGGATGTAGCCTATGAAGCTAAAATATGGCTTGCCAGAACATTTACTGAAAGCGGTAAATTCAAAAATGCGAAGGATATGCTTGATTTAATTGAGGCAGACAAAAACATGCCGAAAAAATATCAGGCTGATTTTGCCGCTGCCTATGCCGATTACTTCCTGAAACAAAACGAATACGAAGACGCTATTCCGAAACTTAGAAGAGCAGCGAAAGAAAGTCCCAAAAAGAAACAGCGCGTCAGATATAAATACATTTTAGCTCAATTGCTTGAGGAAACTGGGCAAAACAAAGCGGCTTCAGACATGTATAATGAGGTTACCAAAATGAACCCTCCTTACGAAATGGAATTCAACGCTCGCATAAATATGGCCCGCTTATACAGTGGAACCGGGGGTAAAGAGGTTCGAAAAAAACTGCGTAAAATGTCGCGCGATGATAAAAACATCGAATATCTTGACCAAATTTTTTATGCACTGGCCGAAATTGATTATAAAGATGGAAAAACCACTGAAGCCATAAAAAATTACCGTCTATCATCAGAAAGAAGTATTTCGAACACCTATCAGAAAGCAATTTCCTGTGAAAAACTTGGTAAAATTTATTATTCAGAGAAAGATTACATTAATGCTCAGGCGTATTACGACACTTGTTTAGCCAATTTGCCTTACGACTACAAAGGATACGCTGAAATACAGGATATGAGCAATAATCTCACAGAGCTTGTACAATATTTAAATGTAATTACACTCGAAGACAGTTTGCAAAAGGTAGCCAAAATGAGCGAATCGGAACGCAACTCACTGATTGATAAAATCATTTCTGATTTGGTTGCCGAAGAACAACTTCAGCAGCAATTAGAGAGCGAAAAGCAAATGAATTCAATGCTATTTGATCAGCGGCGCGACGGAGGCTATCAGAACCCTTCTGCACCCAGTGGTGGCAAATGGTATTTCTACAATCCGGCACAACTAAGCTTTGGCAGGAATGAATTCACAAAAAAATGGGGTAATCGTAAAAACGAAGACCATTGGCGCAGAAAAAACAAAACAACCGTGAATTTCGGATCGGAAACTGCCAACGCGGACAGTCTGGCTAACGACACTGCATCTTCGAAAAAACTCACCAACAATAAAAGCCGCGATTATTACCTTCAGGATTTGCCTCTCACCGATAGTCTGATTAAACAATCGGATGAGAGAATTGTGGACGCATATTACAATGCCGGCAGGGTTTATAAAGAACGGTTCGAGGATTACGATCAGGCCATTTCCAGTTTTACAGAACTCAATAGGCGGTTCCCGCAGAATATTTATCTGCTTTTAAGTTATTACAACCTGTATTTGATAAATAAAATTCTCAATCGGCCATCCGATATGGAGGTATATAAAAACTTGATTATCACTAAGTTTCCTGATTCGCATTATGCCAACTTACTGCGCAATCCAAACTACATTGCCGAACTCGAAGCCAAGCGCCGTACCGATGTGAACTTCTATATGCAAACTTACGATGCCTATGTTACGGGAAGATGCTCTATGGTAAGTAATAATGTTAACACCTACCTGGCGGGAAAAACCGAAAAAGATCTGGTTCCAAAATTCGAATTTTTATCGGTTTTATGCATTGGCCGCAGTGGCGACGAAAATGGGTTTAAAAAGGGCTTACTTGGTTTCGTTAATAAATATCCGGATGATGAACTGGTGCAGGCAGCCGAAGATATATTGGCCTATTTTGGTTCAGCCAACATTGATGAATTGCGCCGTGAATTGGCTAACCGACCGGCTGTTGACCCTCAAGACATTGCCATTCAGTACAATCCTTCCGACAGTACCCCTGCACCTGCCTCAGTTTTCAAGATTGAAGACGAAGTTCCTCATTACTACGTAATTCTGATAAATACAGATAAAATTGACATCAATCGATTGAGCTTCGAAGTGCGGAATTATAATATCTTTACCTTCAGTCTGAAGAATTTCCTGGTATTGAATTCAATGTATGACGGAAGCTATCAGATGGTTGTAGTGAAAACCTTCGACAATAAACGCCAGTCGATGAATTATATGCGTATGATCAGCAGTAATCCTGATGTATTTGGCCGTATCGAAAACGACGATTATAAAC
>JAGOEF010000183.1 GCA_017997855.1 Bacteroidales bacterium | reverse complement strand
CAAAACTGTTGAACAATTCGAAAATTAATATGTTATTATTGTGAATCTTTTCAATATGTGGTAATTGAAAAGTTGACTGCAGCGATGCGGTCGCTTTAGCGCCCAACCCCCGGGCGCTTTTTTTTTTGTATTTTTGCGACAGAAATTTTGCAATGGGCAAATCAATTACCGATATGATTTCGATGGGCGAGGGTTTACAACTCGACTTTAAGTATTGTGTTAACGATTCGCGGAAAATTGCCCGTTCTATGGTTGCATTTGCCAATACTGCCGGAGGGAGCCTCCTGCTGGGTGTAAAAGATAACGGCAGGATTGCCGGAGTAAAAACCAGCGAAGAATTCTATATGATTGAGCAGGCTGCCACGCTCTATTGCCGTCCTTCGTTGACCTTCCGACATGCGACTCACCTGGTAGAGTCGAAAACTGTGCTTCAGATTATTGTGCCATTTCAGGGAATTGTGCCCTATTTGGCTCCGGACGAACATGGTCGCTGGAAGGTTTACATACGCAAAGGCGATCAGAACCTGCTCGCCAACCGCATTTTGCTCGAGGTGTGGAAGCAGAATAAATCGGGGGCCAATGTGCGCCTTTCGGTTGACCGTGATGTGGAAATGCTGTTGAATTACCTCAATCACAATGAGTATATTTCGTTGGAAACATTCATGCAAATCACCGGAAAAGGGAAACGTGCTACCGAAGATATTCTGGTTGGTTTAATTTTAATGAACCTGCTGGATATGGAAATCACCGAAAGTTCGTGTCAGTTCCGCCGCAAGAAAAACTAAAATCACCACTTATGGCATATACCTACGATTATCCCCGACCCATGCTCACTGTTGATATAGTGATTGTAGCCGGAAAATTGTCGCCTGAAATTCTGCTTATTAAGCGCCGCAATAATCCGTTTGCCGGTTGCTGGGCCTTGCCTGGAGGATTTGTCGAAATGGACGAAAACCTCGAACAGGCAGCCTTACGCGAGTTGGCGGAGGAAACAGGGCTGGTGTTGCCGGCATTACAGCAGTTCAGGGCCTATGGTGAACCCGGGCGTGACCCGCGGGGACGTAATGTGGCAGTGGTGCATTTTGCCTTGTTGCCTCAGCCTATAAAAGTCAGCAGTGGAGATGATGCCGAAGCTGCCCGCTGGTTTCCCTTATCTGCTTTGCCCGAACTGGCCTTCGATCATGCGCAGATTATTCGCGATTTTGTAGCATCGCATTAGCAAAATAAATCTGAACTACATTGTGATTGCCTTGTCGTAAAGAACTATGCCAATTCTTTCGATATGTTCTTTTAGTTCTTCTGATTGAATGTTCTCGAAAATAATTATGTCAAATTTATAGGCTAAATCCAAATTGTCGAGGACAATCAGAAGGTTCAGTATGTCGTTTAATTCAATGTGCTCGCCCGACACTGCAATATCAATATCAGATCCTTTGTTGAAATTTCCTTTAGCCCTTGAACCGAATAAAATAATCTTCTTTACCTTAGGGTGAGCCGAAATTATCGCAATTACATTAGCGAGATTCTCTTCCGATAATCCGTATTTATTTAGCTCACTCATTTTTGTACTTTTCTTAATTCCGAATCAAAAACTTCGGTAAGCATTTTAAATTGTAAATAGTATTCGTTTCTAATATTATTGACAATTTGCTCTGCCATTGCTTCATCATACGTATGGCTTGTCAGGTTTCTGCTTTTTTGCATTCGCAGCCAGCTGTTTCCATCGGTAATATAACCATCCTGAAAGCTTTGTTCAATAACGGGTTTGGGTCCTACAATGTCCTGATATCCCTTTTCTTTAAGCAAATCCTGTAAAGTCTTCCATCCAAGTTCAAATGTATATTCGAATGCTTTAATGACACCTTGTTTTTCAAGCTCATTGAGTGTGTCGGCCCGGACATATTTTTCGAGTTGTAAAAATGCTTTTTTATAATTGTCAAATCGTTGTGTCCAGCGAATATCCTTGCTTTCCATAATTGGGTTTTTTACAAATTTATATATATTTCTGAGCCAACAGGTAAACTACAGTAATTATTGATATCGTTTTTAGCAAGATGTTCAAAAAAATACCGAATGTTTTACTTTTTTCGCCACACATTTACAATTTCACCAATATACATTTTGTGAAAATCCTTATTGGGATACTTTGACTTAACTACTTCGGTATCAACAAAGTTTGATTCTTCGATATTACCGGCATAGAGTTTTTTACATTCCAATATTATTACTGCTTCTTCGAATGCCACACAGCCCGATGGGGTAAAGATGGGGGTGAGCCCTGATTCTTTTACCTTATCACAATCACGGCCCGATTTCGAACCGCAGATTTTTAATGCTTCACGGTGTTCTTCGCTAAAGAAACACACTGTATAGTAGTTTTCGCGTTCGGTAAACTGATAGGTATAGCGTTGCGGTCTTACAAAGATAAACGACACGGGCTTTTCCCAAAGCCATCCCATGCCACCCCAACTGGCAGTCATCATGTTGAAGCCTTGTTCTTTGGTGCCGGCACCAATCAGCATCCAGTCTTTGCCTATCATACGGATGGCGTTGTCGTTGAGCGATTCCCAGTTGGTTTTTTCGAATGTATTTGTCATATTGTTTTGGGCTTTAAGGCTTAATGATGTAAGGATAATTATTGTGAGAATAAAAAATTTTCTGGTCATATACTTTATGTTTTTAGTTTACGAAGTTAAAAGATTATCACGTTTTAAACAATTTCCCCAATTCTTCGGCGCTTTTCTTCACCGATCTGATTCCTTTTTCTACCAGAGAAGCATCGTAGTTTTCGCTATATTTCCGGAACTCCTCATTGTTGTTCACTGCAGGATACACCACCAGAAAACTGTATTCCGCAAAATGGCGTGCCAGTTTTGCAGGGATTCCGTCGAGTACATTGCTATGCGAAACTCCGGGTTTACGCGGGGTAACCACAATCAATAAATCTTCCTGTCCGAAATACCGTGAGAGCACCAAAAAGTCTTCCCAATCGTCGAAATCGCGGTATTTAAAGTTGGCAGCCATTTTTTTGTATCTGATAAATTTCTCGATGGCCTTGCACGTGTCGTTGTCGGAATATACATCGGTTTTCAGATTCAGCAGGGTGGCAATGCGTACCACTTTTTCAAGCCAGTCGAAAAAACCGGGTTCTTTTTCGGAATAGCGCGGGCAAGCCAGGTGGATATGTTTGTGTACATTCAGTGGTATGGCTGCGTTATACACATATATTGCCTGATCGGTGCTGCTCACAATCTGGGTCACGGTTTTCCCGAAAAATAGTTCACTGATATTGGTTTTCCCTGAACTTCCAAGTACTATGTCGGTTGCCGAAATTTCGCGGGCAACCCGCTTAATACCCGAAATAACATTTTGGTCAATCGTGGTAATTACTTCGAAATGTTGTTCCGAAGCTGCTGCATAGCTCACACCGTCGGTAAGAACCTTGCGCGATTGCCGTAGTTTTTCGCGTGCCGTCTCATCATCTTCAACCACGGTGAGTCCGTACACCGGCACCTGTTTTTTCGTGGTTTTCAGCATCAGTGCTATATCAATAAGCCTCGGCATGGTTTCGGGATTCGATACGGGTACCAGAATTTTTTCGGTGGCGACCGGAGTTTCAGGATCGGTTTCAGATGCGGTGCTCACTACGATCTTTTTTCCCACATTTTCGGTAACCATAGAGGCTACAATGCATGTTATCAAAATCAGTATTATGGTACCGTTCAAAATGGTGTCGTCGATTATCCCCATCCGGTGCCCTACCATGGTAACAGCCAGAATTGCAGCGGCATGAGAACTGCTGAGCCCGAATATCAGCTTGCGCTGCAGCGGGTTGTACCGTAATGTCCATTGCGTAAGTAAAGCTGCCAGCCATTTCCCTATCAGGGCAACCACAGTAAGTATTCCGGCAACAATCAGGGTTTCGGGCCCACTGAGGAATACACCCGGATCGACAATCATCCCGACACCAATTAAAAAGAACGGGATAAACAATGAGTTACCTACGAACTCCAGTCGGTTCATTAAGCTGGAAGTTTGTGGTATGAGACGATTCAGTGTGAAACCCGCAGTAAAAGCCCCGATGATAGGCTCTAATCCTGCTATTTCGGCCAGAAAAGCACACAGAAAGACAACGGAAAGGACAAAAATGAACTGGGAATTACGCTCTTCTTCAAGGTGTTTGAAAAACCATCGCGAAACCCGGTACACCACAAAAATCACGAATAATATATACACCACAAATGCAATTCCCAGCCTGATCAGGAATTCGGTGTTGGCAAAACCCGTGTCGGAACCGGTGATAATAGCAAGCGCAACCAGAACCGCTGTATCAGTGAAAATTGTTCCGCCCACGGTGATGGCTACAGCTTCGTTTTTGGCAATACCCAGCTTGCTGACAATAGGGT
>JAGOEF010000182.1 GCA_017997855.1 Bacteroidales bacterium | reverse complement strand
CGGTCAATGCAGTTTTTTCGCTGCTGCGATAGCCTTTCGAAAATTCACTTTCGAACTGCTTCTGCTTGTTTAAATACGCATCATAGGCCTCCGAATAATTTATCGATGTAATCGTATCCCAGGTATTCGGGTTGGGGTGGTCGTTGTCGAAATACAGCGTAATCGGAATCAGCTCCGATGCTTCGAGCCGGAGAATGTTCACCTGTTGCTCTACAATGATTTCGGGCGGGATTATTTTCTCGGTTTCATGCACAAAAATATCGTTGCAGCAGCTCTGGTGTTTCAGTGCGCGTGCTTCCTTTCGGTTGCTGCTCAAAAAGGCCAGCCCACGCTTGTAATCCTGAAAATAGTACAAATCGTTCTGACCGCTGTTTGCCGGATAGCCCATGTTTACCGGCTCCTGCCAGATGGTGAAATCGGTTTTCGAGCGGTAAATGTCGTAGGCGCCCAGCCCGATAAACCAATCACTGCTGAAGTATAGGGTCGAATCTTTGGTGTTGTAAAATGGGCACAATTCATTGCCGGGCGAGTTAATCACCGATTTCAGCCCAAAAAATGCTATATAGGCGTTATCCACCTCAGGTGGAACGCCTGCCACCCGGGCACGATCGGCTTTCAAGTTCTCATCCAGAAAAGTGTACCAGATGTCGTATCCGCCCAAACCACCGGACCTGTCGGATGCAAAAAACAGAATGTCCTTTGCGTCAGAATGCACCAGCATCGCTTGTGTATTATTGGAATTGCTGTCGTTCACCACTGTGCACATGGCACGTGCTTCACCAAATTTGCCATCGCTGTAAGCACTCATCATAACTAAGCTTTTGCTGCCGGGCTCAACACTTTTGCGTGTGAAAAACAACATTTGCGTTTCGGGGTCAAAATACGGACCTGCGTTGTGATACCCGGGGCTGTTTATTGCGTCAGGCAGCAGCACAGGTGTACCCATTCTTCCACCTGCGTAAGGTGTCATATAAATGGCCGACACAAAATCGGCAGTGCTGTCGGCGGTCGAAGGTTTCACCGACGAAAACAACATCATCGAATCAACAAAAGTGCTCGCTCCAAATTCGCTGTACAGCGAGTTTACCATCGTGTCGGCAGGCTCTATCATCAGTCCTGTGTGGTTATACTTCAGGGCGATGGCCTTTTCGCAATACACAATTTCCTGTTTTGCCTTGCGGGTAAAATAGCTCGTCGAATCGAGGCTGTGTTGCCGGTAATATCGCGTAAAATAAAACTGTGCCGAAAAATAATCCTCGCTCGATTTCAGCATGGCCGCCAGATAAAACTCAGCCAGCGGGAAGCGCTTCGAGGCATTCTCACTCACAAATTTATAATGCGGAATGGCCTTCATGTAATCGTTGTCGAGGCGGTAGGCTTCACCGGCTTTGTAGTGCACATCATACAGCCTTTTATCGAGTTTAATCGCATCCTCATACAGCCGGGCTGCTCCGTAATAATTCTGCTTTTCGAACGCCAGATCGCCCGACTTGATAATGCTGTTCAGGCTTTGTGCCCGAATGCACCATGGCACGAGTACCAACAATATGAGAAGCTGTATTTTCTTCATTACATGAATTCGGGGCATTTACGGTAATACGATGGTTCGAAGGTGCGCGGACGCTGATAAATATACACCAGCGACAATTCAATTCCCCCGCGTCCGCGGCTGATGGCCGACAGTTTCGACAGGTTTACGTCGTAGCTCAGTGTCAGCCTGATATCCTGATAGTTTACACCCATCATCAGAATACCACTGTCGAGTGCTCGCATGGCCAGTCCGCCAAACACGTACTTCAGCCCCAGCGGATTATACATGATGCGAACCATCGAACCCAGGTTGGCCTCCATGTATCCTTCCTGATGCATGTACAGCACGAAGGGGTCGAGCCAGAGGTCGTCTTTTATGTTCCATTCGGCCGAGGCATGATACACAAACTTACGTGGCAGCCGTATCTGGCTGTTCTCGTCGAACGACTTCACCGGCTCGTTAATATGTTGCAGCGAAAAACCAACCTGATACAGCAATCCGGCATTGCGCAGATAGCGCATACTCACACCCGCCGACACGTCAAAATAGCGCAGCGTGCTGCTTTGCAGAAGTTCGTTGTGGGGCAGATCGGGGTTAAACTGTCCGTTGGAATACTGGTTGCCAAAATTCAGCAGGTTAATGTTGAGGCCATGCACCGTATAGGCTCCGTTGGCTGCCACCGAGGCAAACAGGCTGCTGTCGCGCGTCAGTGGAAAATGCCAGGCACCCAGCAGTTTCACCTGATTGGTGGTAAAGTTCCCGTCGCCCGCCTTGTCGGTATTCAGCAGCAGTCCGGCGCCCAAAAACGAGCCTTTTATCACCGGCGACCTGAAATTCCCGTCAACCGATACCGAAAACGTGCTGTAAGCATTCGCAAACGACTGCCATTGACTTTTGTGATTACTCACCGCCCTCAGGTCGCCTTCGAACGATCCCGTAAGGGCAGGGTTAAGGTTGAGCGGACTAAACAAAAACTGCGTGAAATGAATGTCCTGACTGTTCGCCCACAACGGAATCAGACAGATAGCCCACACAATGGCAGTAATATGATAATACATTCGTTTCACCCTCTTTTCTTTCAAATTCAAATGTACAAAATAAAATCAATACAATATGCAAACTCCCCCCACATTCTGCAAAAACCGGTCATGCATGATCCCGAATGACATTTCAATCTGTAGGCATATATATCACCAATCCCCAATAAATATTTTTCATTATCGTGCAATATAGTCGAAACTAATCAGTAAGTTTACCCTCAAATTTAGCAAAGTATCATTTGATGACTTTTGTCCATAAACAATTAAAAGGTCAAATAATGCAAGCCAATATTATATGAAAACAACGAGCTAAATAGTAATAAGAAAGAGAATAGTAGGATGCGGTTTTTGAAAACGAGTTAGTAATAACAATAATAGTAACACATACAATTTCGAATTTATGGGTAAGAAATTGACAGTTTTCATGATAGATGGTACTGAATATGGTCCAAGACTTGGTGAGATTGGAAATTGGGTTGGTAAAGCTATTTATAGTCCAAGAGCATCAGTAAATAAAATTATATCAAGACCTGAATTTGACAATCCAGGAATTTACTTTCTCAAAGGAGATCCAACTGAAGACGCTTTTGGTGAAAAAATTTATATCGGCGAGGCTGAAAACATAAGAACAAGAATAAAACAACATTTAAGTGACCCAAGCAAAGATTTTAAAGAACTAATATTTTTTATCAGTAAAGATGAATTGCTGACCAAGACTCAGATTAAATATTTGGAATCGAGACTTATTCAGTTAGCATTAGAAGCAAAAACTGCACAAATCGATAACGGTAATTCTCCAAGCATTCCGACACTTCATGAAGCTGATATTTCAGATATGGAATACTTCTTGGAACAGATGAAGCTTATATTACCGGTAATGAATTTCAGGTTTCTAATATCTTCGACTGTCAAAGCCAAAGACCTTAATGATCAGATAAGTAAGAATATTGAACATGAGACCTATTTTATAAAAACAAAAACATATAAAGCATCAATGATTGAAACTGATCAGGGTTATATTGTATTAAAAGGAAGTGAAGCGAAAAAGGAATTATCAACTTCATGTACAGACACCTATCGTAATATGAGAAAAAAACTTTTAGAAACGAAGATACTTGTTGAAGTAAGTGACAAACTTGTATTTGCTGAAGATGCAATTTTTAATAGCCCTAGTGCAGCGTCTAATATGGTATTAGGCCGAAATTCAAATGGTTTTACAGAATGGATTAATAAAGCTGGAAAAACTTTTAAAGATATTCAAGAGAAAATAATAAATAACTAATGCCATTTTGCCGAAACAGAATTTTTTACAATTGAGGACTAATTATGTCAAATATAATTCCTGATAACTCCGATTTTATTCTATATACTTCACAAGATGGTGAAGTAAGGGTTGATGTTTTTGTTCATAATGAGTCTGTCTGGCTTACTCAGAAAGCAATGCAAGATTTATTTGACAGGTCAAAGTCAACTGTAAGTGAACATATTAGTAATGTTTTTAAAGAAGGTGAATTAGACGAGAATCAAGTTGTTCGGAAATTCCGAACAACTGCAGATGATGGGAAAGATTATGAAGTTTTATATTATAATCTTGATGTAATAATTTCAGTTGGATACAGAATTAAATCTCAGAGAGGTACACAATTTCGTATTTGGGCTACCAAAACGCTTAAAGAGTTTATAATCAAAGGATTTGTTTTAGATGACAAACGCTTGAAATATGGAGGCCAGATTTTTGGGAATGATTATTTTGAGGAATTACTTGAAAGAATCCGTGAAATCCGAGCATCTGAAAGGAGGTTTTATCAGAAAATAACTGATATATACGCTCAATGTAGCAT
>JAGOEF010000006.1 GCA_017997855.1 Bacteroidales bacterium | reverse complement strand
CCATTCCTCAGAACCGGAGGGGTTAAATTTTCTGATAAATGCATGCTGATCGTCGTGGTCGAAGTATCCGGTAAGGTACACATTGCCCTGCGAATCGGAAGCTATACCACCTGCTTTATCGTTGTTGCCATCGGTGCCGGCTGAAACAAGCCAGATGGGAGCTCCCGAATTTGAAAATACTGCTGCAAAAGCATCCAGATTCCCTGAAGCACTTATGGTTTGAGATCCCAGTGTCATGTTGCCGGTAAAATTACCCGAAACAAGCACCTGATTTTGGGTTCCAAAGCTTACAGCCACCGACTCATCGTTGCCCAATGATCCTATTGCCTTTGCCCAACGGAAACTTCCCAATGACGAAAACACACCAATAAAAATATCGTTTCCACCGATTCCCAGCAGTGTGGTACTACCAATCCCAATGGCTTCATCGAAAGTGCCCGTTATGGCGATATCGCCTGATTCACCGACGGCAATATCGGTAGCCCAGTCGTTCTGCCAACCACCGGCCGGTTCAACCCATTTCAACTCACCATCCGGGGCATAACAGGCAATAAAAGCATCCTGCATACCATAAGCATACAGCTCGACATCTCCAAACAGGGCATATTCGGTAAACATACCGGTAATATAAATGTCACCCGACGAACCACAAACAACACCTGCAGCCACATCGTCACCCGATCCGCCGGCAGTTTTCACCCAAAGAAGTTCGCCGGAAGGAGCATATTTTGCAAGGTAAATATCTTTTAGTCCACCGGAAATAACCTCAGTCGATTCAAAACCGGCGTTATGTTTAAAATAACCTGTAACATACACATTTCCGCCGGCATCGGCACAAACACCCGTTGCAGCATCGAGGGTATCGCTTCCAGCAGTTTTCACCCAGGACAAATTCAAGCTATGCAGGCAATTTACTGAATCGCTCATCGAATCGGCAAAAGACCTGATTGGCAGTAGCGCCAACAAAACAAACACAATATGTATAACCCTATTGAGCATTAAAAATCGTTGTTATTAATGGGTATTTTGTTCCTGCCAACATTCATGGTTTTATCACCGACAAAAAATAATCCGATTGAGATCTGGTGAGAACCATAATTATTTAATTGAATGGCTGTAAGGCCCATGTCGAACATATACGAAAAAGTAAATGCGCCAACTTTAACACCGAAGAAAGGCTGAAAGCTCAGAGGAGCCGAATTGGTGTAATCGAGAGTGTGCCGGTAGCAAAATCCGACATAAAACTCATTGGGGTAACGCATTACCGCAGACTGGATTCTTTTACCATAACCATACGAAACGCGCGCCATAAGTTCCATCTGTGTGTGACCCTTCATATCGGTACGCACATTTAACAATGGTTTCAGCTTAAAATTATATTGCAGGTTAACAATGTAAGCCGCATGCATATTCATAACCATGGGTAAGGCTTCTTCCAGTTCGCGATTATAGATTTTGTCATAGCCCGGAATGAGATGATCGGCACTAAAACCCACCATCATATTGGTATGGGTAAGCACCGCCCCGGCATTAAAATCGGGAAGAAACGAACTGAGGCGTGTATACGTTATGATAGGGTCGAACATATCCCGGTCGAAACCTGATTCGTCGAGAATATGGTACTGTCCGTTGAATGAAAGTGCCATCGAAAGAATTGTCTGATCGTAACGGCGCGAACGCAGTAATAAGTGATAAGCAAAAGTAAACTGAGCACCGATGCGCTGGTTGGGTCCGTTCATATCATTATAAACATAGGCACCCAAACCCATGGGTTGACCTGCCGGTCGCGAGGTTAAACTAAGAAAAGAGGTTTTCGGGCTATTTTCGAAACCCACCCATTGCTGACGGTGTGTAAGCTTGATATTAGTCCCCTCCCCCAGCCCGCAAAATGCAGGATTCAACAAATACCGGTCGAATACATACTGTTCATGTACATGAATATTCTGCGCCGACAGAAAGCCCACAAAAATCACCATCAAAATTGTCATGCCTGTGTGTTTCATTGGCCTGCAATTTGTTGTGAATAGACCCGGCTACCAAAAATAGCTGTTCCCAAACGAATCATTGTGCTACCCTCTTCGATGGCTATATGCCAGTCGTCGCTCATTCCCATACTGATTTCTTTAAAAACATCATCGCTACTGAAATAAACGGATTTTAGCTGAGAAAAGTATTTTCGAAGTGTTTTAAATTCGGTACGGATACGGTTTTGATCGCGTGTAAAGCTTGCCATTCCCATAACTCCGGCAAGCTGCACATTCTGTAAAATGGAAAATTCCTTTGAGTCGAGCATCCGGCAGGCCTCATCGTATGAAAAGCCAAATTTACTCTCTTCTTCGGCAATATAAAACTGGAGTAACACCCGAATCTTTCGTTGCTGAATTAAGGCCTGACGGTTGATTTCTTCAAGCAATTTCAGACTGTCGACACTGTGAATCAGCGACGCGAAAGCTGCAATTTTCTTAACTTTATTCGATTGTAAATGTCCGATAAAATGCCATTGAATATCGGCAGGCAGCGTTGCTTGTTTTGCAGAAAGTTCCTGAACTTTGTTTTCGCCAAACACCATTTGTCCGGCCTGATAAGCTTCAAAAATTACAGCAGGAGGCTGAGTTTTAGAAACCGCAATTAACTGCACACCTGCCGGCAATTGTTGTTTTAAGTCTGATATTTTTTCGGCAATCGTCACTTGTATCCGATTTTCAAGCTACAAATTTAAGTTTTTTCTCCAAGCGAAAACACAGAAATGCTGCTTCAAAAAATTATTTACATCAAATTCAACTCCTTCGGGGCTTAACGAAATATACCAGAACCATGTCGTCGCTTTCGTGATTTACCCAATGCAGAAAACCCACGCTCAGCGATTTGTCGATGAGGGGAGCCGGAATAAAGGGTGCAATTACTTTGTAAATACTACCTGCAGGCATTTCGTTTAATTCCGACATCACCAGATTCACCGGCTGATCACCGGCGTCGAGCATAGGCTTAATATTGGTTTCTTTGTAAACGAGGGTTTCATCAAACCACTCAGGGCGTTGGGTTGTATAAGTTTTGTCGTCATCGAAACTTGTCATATCCTGCCCTGCTTCAAGCCTGAGCAGGTTGATTAACTCTTCTGTTTTAATGTTTCCGATGGCAGCTGCCTGCTGCAAGGTGGCAATTTTTGCAACGGTATTTCGCAGCACAGGATTCTTAAGTTTTTTAAAAGCAGGTACCCGTGAAATTAAAATATCTTCGAGATGAGGGTAGGCTTCTATCAGCTGTAAAACTTTTGTTTTAGGGCTGATTATTATTTTATTTTCTTCCATAGCTATTTTGTGTAAGACAGGATACGTTGTTCTCCGGTAAGATTACGATAATAAGAAACATCGTGCGAAACCTCAAGGGTGCCAAGGTATTCACCGGCGGCATTTCGCATGGCAAAATACTCGATATGAATAAATTTATCCCCCATTTTAATCCAAAATGGCGCTTTACTGGCTTTCCCCGATTTAAAATCTTCAATAATTTTATCGACAATGTGGGCACTGGCAGGTGGATGACAATGCCTTACATCGCGGTTCAGAATAGCCCGGTTTCGCTGAAATACCCGTTCGGCTCCCTGCGAAAAATACTTCACCTTATCGTTTCTATCCACAAAAGTCATATCAAGCGGCAAGGTATTCAACAGGCAAAGCAACTCTTCTATTTCGAAAGAGCCAGACGGCAACTGAATGTGATTCAGCGATTTATTCATTTCATGCAGGCTGCTATCGTGAACCCAATCCGGCTTCCAGTCAACCGGTGGGTCGTAAAGACAAAATCCGATTTCGAGCGACTGGCGGTGAATTTCGTACCAATCGGTTTCGATAAGCTTGTCTAATGCCATGGGGAACAGTATCTCCTCCTCTTTCTTAATCATATCACTCACACCACGCATGGCCGGCAAAAGCAGTATTTCGGCCAAAGCCTCCACTTCGTCCAGGCTGATATCGGGGGTTTGCAGTGCCTCGATGCTACCCTTGATTAGCTCACGGATTTCGTCGTGCTTGCCCCACATTACTTTTGGAGGGCCTGTGATTCCGTGCTTTTCGAGGTATGGAAAAATCAAATATTCCTTTCGCTGGTAATGTTTATCGACATCATACAAATTATTGAAAGCCGTTCTTAGTTTAAGTATGGCTAGGGGAATTTCTTCCTCATCGAGTGCTTTCAGATTTTGCAGAATTACCGATGTTTCGTCGGTTAGTTTCTTTAATGCAATATTCTCTTGAATCATCACATCGAGCGGATGCCCCGTCGGGATGTTTCCGGCGGCAGATAAATCGACATTCCCATGCAATACCGTGGCATGCACATCACACAACTTCAAGACCTCAGCCTCAGGCAGGCCTTCGTTGATGAGTTCCTGTTCCACTTCGACCACTTCACCATAGGGGATACTTCCCAGCGTATCGACCAGTTCCTGCTTTACGAGGGACTCAGGGTCGCCGGCATGAAGTTTCAGAATCAGCTCTTTTAAGCGTTTTTTTCGTTCCGAAGAATTATTTATCAGTTCGCTCATGGCAATAAAGTTTTGATTTCAGGTAAAGATAGCAAATTTACCTAACACATCGTGCTAAATGGAAAACAGAAAGGAGTAATGCAGTTGATTATTTCTTAACCCACCCGTACATTACGTAATGTTCCTCCATCATCCCAAGCTGTTGATAGACGTGCGCAGCAGTTGAGTTTTGCTTATCAACATAAAGCCGGATGCCGGCATAAGAGTCTGAATTATTTACCATAGATTTTACAAACTTGTAAAATTCGCTGAAAACACCTTGCCTGCGAAACTGTGGTAAAACATAAACACTTTGAAGCCAGATAAAAGTAGCCGAACGCCAATCGCTCCATTCGTAGGTTAACATGCAGCAGCCAATTATCGAGCCCTCGGTTTCGGCTACCAGATACTCGCCTTTTGAATCTGAATTGATTAGGCGGAGAATCCCATTTCGTAGGATGACAGCATCGAGCGCGAGGTTTTCGGTTTCGGAAGCCATCGCCAATTGAAATGAGACAAGGTTTTCGATATCTGTTACAACCGCTTTTCGTATGATCATCGCAAAATATATTTAAGGTGTAAATGGAACATTGTTTCGGTTACGAAGCAGCATCATTGTACTCCCGATTATTGCAGGTATTGCCACATTGAGTAACCAAAGCAGCAGCGAAACCGAAAAAACAGTTGCCGGTTGTGCAACGAACAGACCAAAAACCAACATGCTGACCGATCCCCTGACTCCCGGCTCACCGGCGGCAACAACCGGAATTATCGCCATAAGCAGATAAATGGCCCCAATCGCCAGTACGGCCTCGGGATAACTAACGTCCACGCGAAAAATCATCAGCAAAAAATAATACTGATGTAAAAAAACTGCATAGCGGGCTAAGCTCAACAGCATCACTGACAGGCCGACAGGTCCCGACAAATTTTCGATTCCACCTGAAACCTTCTGAGTATTTTTTACAAAAGGAATTTTATTAACCCATTTCGATAATTTTTGCGTATGCGTGAACAACCAAAGCAAAATACCCATCAGTACCACCGAAACCGACAGAATCGTGTAATCGCTCACCGAAAAAGTGCTTTGACCCGAAGGAATGTAAATCATCAGACCAACAAATGCAAAAGCTCCAACCAACAAAGTAACAAACAACTGACTAAAGCTTCCGGTAAGGCTCAAAACCCCAGCTTCGGCACGCTTTTCGGCAGGTAAATTAACAATGCGTCCGGCAAATTCACCCAGTCGGTTTGGTGTAGCCATTCCTGCAGTGATACCCCGCAACACATCGGCAAAACAGTGCGAAAGACTCCGGGTGTGCAGGGGTCTCAGTAAAATCTTCCACTTTATGGCCTCGAAACCCCAGTTTACAGGAATCAGTAAAACAACCAGAAAAAGCAACAGGTAATCAAATAGACCTATGTTTTTCAACACCGCAAAAACATTCGATACATCAGGAGCAACCGACAGGCTATAAATAACATAAGCCCAGGCGAGGACTACTACTAAAACTTTAAGCCAATACCATATATCAGGTTTTTGCTTCATGGTCGGTAGTGGTGGCATTGCCCTTAGCTGGTATCCGGTTAATCAGAGGCAACATGAGCAGCGACAGAAGTCCGGCCAAAATCAGCATCAGCGTTTGCAGACTATGAATCAGAAAGGCGTAGAGTGCTGCGTCAGCGCGAACAACACCCAGCAGGAGCAAGACCTGAATTACCATAAAATGATAGGCTCCCATTCCATTAGGCGCAGGGGCAATCATTCCAAAGGATCCGCCGATAAAAATTAACAGCGCAGCCTGAAACCCAAGATGCTCGGTAAATCCAAAAGCCGGCAGGCTGACTACCACCATTAAATAGTACAATACCCAGATTAACAGACTGTGGAAAACGAACCAGAATTTACGCTTTACATGCCTGATACTCATCAATCCGGCATAAAGATTCTTAGTGAAATTCCTGAGCTTAACAAAGAATGGAATTCTATCGAATTTCCCCTTCATAATCAGATAAAAAAGAAAAATGCCAACTGCTGCAACTACAAAAAGAATTACCAGGCTGGTTACATTAAACAAACCCTGAACATTTTCGGCAACACCGGGATTAGCATTCAGAAAATCTTTTATGAACCCGCTGTCGGCAATTACTGCCACTAATAAAAAAAGCAGCATGGTAAAAATGTCGATTATCCTTTCGCTGATCATTGTACCCAACACCTTCGAAATCGGGACTTTATCATATTTCGCCACCACGCCACACCGGGCTACCTCACCCAGCCGGGGTATCGCCAGATTGGCAAAATAACCGGTCATTACAGCAAAAAAAGTATTCCAGAACCTGGTTTTATAACCCAGTGGTTCAATGAGCATATTCCACCGGATTGCCCGGCTCACATGACTGAATAAACCAACAACCAGAATGGCCAGAAACCAGTAATAATTTACCTGTTTAACCCCATCGATAAGCTTGCTCCAATCGGTGTCTTTATAAACAAGCCAGAACAGAAATGCTCCAAATCCTAGGAAGAGGGCAAACTGAATAATATTCTTCAGTGTTTTATTCATAATCGGAATACCATGAAAGCCACAAATATAATTGTTTTGATTCATTTAAACAGTGTAAACCGATTTATGAACCAAAGAGTACAAAACACGCAACTGACAAATAATCCAATTACATTATCAATAAAGATTTCGCCAGATTGTCATTTCGCTTGATTTTTTTAATTTTGCCCTACATAATGAGAAACAGATACCATCAACTGCAGTTGTTTTTCCTTTGCCTTACCGCATTTGTTTTTCCTTTGTACATAAAACTCACATCCTTTACACTGATATTATTATTCTTCAGTTCATTCATCCTTAAAGATAACCGGAAGGCGTACCTGTCTCTGTTAAAAAATCCATTGTACTACCTGTTTATTTCACCCATTTTGGTGGCCATTGCAGGACTGATTAATGCCGACAGCTTTTCGCAGGGCTGGGGTTTGGTTACTGTGTTGTCGTCGTTGGTGCTGTTCCCTTTTGTATTTATTTCGTTCGGGCAGAACCCGTTACAAAATAAATATCAATATATCAATTCGTTTTTTATACTGGGTATTACCACCGCATTTTTATTATGTCTAGGGCTTGCTTACCTGAATTTCGCCCATTATCACAATAAAGATTACTTTTTTTACGCACGCTTATCAAGTTACATTATGAGCCCAAACCATCTGTCGTTTTACGTATTATGGGCAATCCTGCTTATTGTAACTGATCTCACCGGTCTGGTCAGCAATCTGATACTCTACAACTCAAAAATCAGTAAGGTACTGGCATTATTGATATTGATGTGCTTTTTATTCCTGCTGGCTTCTAAGGCTGCATTTCTAATTTTCTGTGTACTCGTGGCTGCATTTATCTTATATTTAATAATAAACAGGGTAATTCCAGTATGGCAATCGGTGATTATCATTGCCGTGGTATCGATGCTGGGTTTCTATTTGTATCAGACCACAAACATCAAGGGACGTATTCAGTTTGCCTATAAGGTTCTTGAGAGCGATAAAGTAAATCAATCTGCAAGTCAGGAATCCACAGCCCTGAGACTTTCGGCATTCGAAGCCTCAAAAAACATTATCAAAGAAAATCTGTTTTCAGGCGTTGGTACAGGAGATGTTCAGAAATCGATGCTCAGTTGGTACAATAAGCACGGGAAAAGTGGCGCGTACATTCATCAGACCAATCCCCACAATCAATATCTATTCAGCTTTATCATGAACGGGATTACCGGATTGCTTGCATTGCTTGCCATGTTTGGGGCTATGTTTTATAAATCGGTGAAAGAAAAAAACATCACATTCTTTTTCTGGTCAGTATTTATGTTCCTAATGTTCTTCACCGATGATATTATGACCATTCAGATCGGGGTTGTTTTTTTCGCATTCTATTCATCGTCCTTCTTATTCCGGCAAAAGCCAATTAATACATATCCAGATTATCAACATGACCCTGAGCCGTAGTAAGCATATAAAACTCACCGAATTGCTGTGTCTGATTTTTATGATGCTCACAGCAATAGCACTGCCATTGAATCGTGAGTTGGTGCCTATCATTTTGATAGTATGGGCATCGCTGGCTTTGATATTCTACCGCTGGCTATACCTTTTCGGGTTGATGAAACGACAACATCTGCTGATTATACTGCCGGTTTTGCTTTATGTGTTAAGCTTTATTTCAACAATATTTTTTACCGAAAACGCTTCGACAGGTTGGTTTAAGCTGGAAGTAAAACTCAGCTACATTATTTTGCCATTTATTTTCTTGCCCGCCATTGGGTTCGACCGTCGTAAAATACGCTACGTGCTCACTGCATTTATTGCGGGTAATTTAATTGCATCCATTATTTGCTTTGCAAGGGCTTTTCTTCATTTCAGTCAATCAGGCAGTGATGTTTTTTACTACACACAGTTATCGTATTTTCATCATACATCATACTATGCACTTTATCTGGCATTTTCGCTGGCCGCATTGTATTATCTGTACAAACAAGCTGACAAAAAACCACTTAAAACTTTTTATGTGATTGCTGCATTGTTTTTTTCGATTACCATATATTTTATTTCATCCAAAGCAGGCTTGCTGTCGCTCATTATTGTAATATCTTCGATAAGTGCATTTATTATATACCAGAAATTCAGTTTTCTGAAACTCGCTATATCATTATTTGCAATAGCCGGCATCAGCTTTTTACTACTCAACAATTATCGTCTGGTATCGACCACACATCACATCAGCGAAAGAACCAGTGTACATAAAGACTCGGGCGAAAGCACCCAGTCGCGTATTCTGGTGTGGAAGGCTTCGCTCGAACTGGTTAAAGAGAACTGGGTTCTGGGCACATCACCCGGTGATGCATCCGACGAATTAGTAAAAAAATATCATACCATGGGATATTCTCAGGCAGAACTTAAAAAGCTGAACTGTCACAACCAATACCTCGAAACAATGGTTTCGCTGGGACTGACAGGGATTCTTCTGCTTGGGGCCATTCTTGCTGGTCCGCTTTTAATCAAAGGCAGCAGGCGGCATCACCTGTTTTTAATATTTTTGGTTCTTGTCGGATTTAATTTTTTATTCGAATCGATGCTTGAAAAACAATCCGGAGTAGTATTTTTTATGTTTTTTTACACTTTTTTCATGTATAATATCAATAACGAAAACAATGATTCCTTTCTCACCACCCAGAATAGATGACGAGATTATTGCAGAGGTAGTAGCTGCTATGAAATCGGGTTGGATAACCACTGGACCACGCACAAAAAACTTCGAAAGAATGCTTACTGCATTCAACGGAAACCAATCGACCTTATGTGTAAATTCGGCTACTGCCGGGCTCGAACTGGTATTGCGCTGGTTTGGTGTCGGGCCGGGCGACGAAGTAATCGTTCCCGCCTACACGTATTGTGCAACGGCTAATGTCGTGTTGCATTGCGGTGCCACACCGGTAATGGTAGATGTATTACCTGACACATTCAATATTGATCCTGATAAGATTGCCGAGAAAATTTCGGCATGCACAAAAGCCATAATTCCGGTCGATATTGCCGGCTTCCCCGCCGATTACGATGCAATCAATCAATTGGTAAATAACGAAGAACTAAGGCGAAAATTCACACCACGGAATCCGAATCAGCGCAAACTGGGACGAATACTGGTACTTTCGGATGCAGCCCATTCGCTGGGAGCCATATATAATGGCAAATCTACCGGTTCACTCTGCGACATCACTGTTTTTTCGTTTCATGCAGTAAAAAATCTGACTACTGCCGAAGGAGGAGCCATTGCATTTAACTTACCGGAAGCTTTCGACAACGAAGAAGTATATAAGTTCTGTAATATCTTCGGGTTACACGGACAAAGCAAAGATGCCCTTGCAAAACTGAGTGGAAAGGCCAGTTGGAAGTATGATGTTATAATGCCGGGGTACAAGGTAAATATGACCGATATGCAGGCAGCCATGGGCATTGTTGAATTGCGCCGATACCGTGAAGACACATTACAAAAAAGGAAAGCCATTTTCGAATATTATCAGACTGCTTTTGCAAAATATGACTGGGCGATCAGCCCTACATGCCGCGATAAAAAATCCGAAAGTTCGTATCATGTGTATTTACTCCGCATTAAAAATATCTCCGAAGAAATTCGCGATAACATGATAATCGACATTTTTGGTTCCGAAGTGTCGGTAAACGTCCACTTTCAGCCCTTACCCCTTCTGAGCGCGTACAAATATCTGGGGTACCGGATGCAGGATTTTCCGGTGGCTTATGCCAATTATGCCAACGAAATCAGCCTGCCCGTTTTCTATTATCTCACCGAAGAAATGTGTCAGCAGGTGGTTGAGGCCGTGGTACATGCTTATAATCAAATTAAGTAAAATCGTTATCACCAAATATTGCAGAGATGAAAAGAGGGTTCGACATTGTGGTTTCGTTTCTGATACTGATTTTTATTTTACCACTCTTACTGATAATATCGCTGGCTGTTTTGTTCGATAGCAAAGGCGGTGTATTTTACAGGCAGGTGCGGGTCGGGAAAAATGGCAAAAATTTCAAAATACTGAAGTTCAGAACCATGTTCACCAACTCCGATAAAAAAGGTTTGCTTACGGTTGGGATGAACGACAGCCGGATAACCCGTTCCGGTTACTGGCTGCGCAAGCACAAACTCGACGAACTCCCCCAGCTAATCAATGTATTGGTTGGAGATATGAGCCTTGTAGGGCCCAGACCGGAAGTACCGAAATATGTTGAAATGTATACTGGGGAACAACGTAAGGTACTGCTGGTCAGACCGGGAATAACCGATTATGCCTCACTCAAATACCGTAACGAAAACGAGATACTGGCCAAATCGAAAGATCCGGAAAAAGAATATATCGAGGTCATCATGCCTGAAAAAATCAGCATCAACATGCAATATATCGGTGAAGCTTCGCTGGGAGCAGACCTGAAAATCATCTGGCTGACAATTAAAGTAGTTTTTAAGGGTTGAAAATCCGGATTAATCGATACTTAGCTTTTGTTTAATTTGCTGTATGTCGTCGCGCAGATTAGCTACTGTTTTATACACCTCCTGATCGGCAGGAACTGCCTCTGGCATTTCGGAAGAAATATAGTTAACAAATTTCCAGATTTCAGTAATATCAGATGCATCAATATTAAATGGCTGATACAATGGATTCAGCGAGTACAAGCCCAGTTTGCCCATCGATTTGAGTTTATTCTCGATACACTTGAACACAATTCCATCGTCGCGGGTGATAACAATGCACGCATCGCCATCGCGCAGCGAAAACCAATTCTGAACAAACTCCCCGGTAATGTAGGAAGCATGGGGAATGGGTAACATACTATCACCCGAAATCTGAAAACTGCGGTATTTTTTGCTTTGCGACAAAAATGGCAGCGAAAACACCGGAAGCACCCTGATATACTCGGGATCGGCATAACCCAGCGCATATCCGGCTTTGGCCTTTTCGTTCACGAGCTCGATGTTTTCGTTGTTACCACCATCAACCGTGGTAGCCAACACCCGGAGATTACTACCTTTCATGTAAATATCGGAGCCCATTTCGATCTGCCTCAGCTGGCTTTCGGATAGCGCAGTCAAATCAACTTTAAGCAAGGTATCGATGCTCAACCCATAATAATTACTTAGTTGCACCAGGGCTTCCATTCCGGGCTGAGCAATTTCGTTTTCGTAACCACTATAGGTGCTGCGCTTCATTTTGAGGGTAAAGGCAACATCGTCCTGGGTTCTTTTGCGCCTCTTGCGAAGCAATTTCAGGTTATTGCTAAAATACAAACTCATTGTTATTAAATTTTAATCAAAGATAAGACGAATATTTAAACATTCAGCATTTTGTTGTGATTTTTTAATTTTTACAACCCGTCGTGTATTTGTGCCAAATCTCGTTAACTTTAGCCTAAAAACAAATCTATTGAGATTCTTACAACAGCAAGTTTGGTTCCTGTGAAAACAATTGCCAAAGTTTTTTGTAATATTTATGAAACAAATCATTAGAATGAATTTTGAATTGAAGAAACTTGGAAATATTAATTCAATGTAATTTAAAATTACAGAATCATGAAAACAAATCTGTTTATGGCACTCATATTATTTTCTATTTTTAATAGTGCATTTGCGCAAAGCACAAAAATAAAACCATCAAAAGGAAAAGTAAACAAAGAATTGAGGTATAAAAGTGTTGTTTTAGGTTACGACGTTCATTACTCAATCTATCTTCCACCTGATTACTACAACTCAGAAAAAAAATACCCAGTATTATATTTATTGCATGGTTATAAGGGGAACCATAAATCGTGGTTAAACCTTGGCAGAATAAATAAAATAATGGACTCTGGTATTGCTACAGGCGAAATAGAGCCAATGATTATAATAATTCCGGACGGCAAATATTATTGGTATATTAATGATTATCAAAGTAAAGCCCGATACGAAGATTTTATGTTCGAAGAATTTTTGCCTTTTATTGACAGCACATATAAAACAATTCCAAATAAAGAGAGCAGAGCGGTTGCCGGTTTATCAATGGGAGGATATGGCTCATTGGTATGGGCAATGAAGCATCCCGATAAATTTTCGTATTGTGTGGCTTTGAGTGCTTCAATCTTTAGCGAGGATGGCCTCATACGTATGCCTGATCAGTTATATAAATATATGTCGATGCTCTATGGAGCCCCCGGAGCAACAGGTAACGACAGAATTACCCGGCATTTTATTGAAAATAATCCGATTATAATGGCGCAAAACAATTCAATAGACTCACTGAATGCCGTACAGTGGTTTATTGATTGTGGAAATCAGGATCAGTTGAGTGCTGTAAATAAACAACTACACACGGTTTTGAGTAAAAGGAATATTACGCACACTTACCATGCACGTGATGGCAAACACGAATGGAAATTTTGGCGCGAAGGTATTTATCAGGGAGTAAGGTTTATCAGCAAAGGATTAAGAAATCAGTAAAGCATACCGACAGCTCAAATCCGCAAATACTGCAAGTATTGTAAGTAAGTAAGACAGAAAAAGTTGTTCTGCTAATTTGTATTTGTCTCTTTTAAACTAATACAATGGTTCGTGAGCAAAGGACTTTTATTTTGTTTTTTTCAAATGCACAACGGGTTTTTACATTAAGTTTGGAGAAAATTTAAGATGCAGTCTTTTATTCCGGCAATATTACTTATAGCAGCTTACCTGCTGGGTTCATTTTCGTCGGCGGTGTGGTTCGGAAAGTGGTTCCGTGGGATTGACCTCCGTGAGCATGGCAGCGGAAATGCCGGCGCCACCAATGCATTCAGGGTGCTGGGTGCAAAAATTGCGATTCCGGTTTTCGTCACCGATATTGCCAAGGCATTTGCCGCCGTAATGCTTTCCAGTCTGGCAAATTATGGCGACACCGGATTCGAGACCGACTTACTGAAGATTGGCTTGGGGATAGCCGCGGTAACCGGGCATATTTTTCCAATATTCAGTGGATTCAAAGGCGGAAAGGGTGTTGCCAGTATGCTGGGTGTTATTTTGGCAATAAATCCGGTTGTGGCATGCTGTTCCCTGGGTGTTTTCGTTTTGTTTTTTCTCATTTTCAGAATTGTTTCGGTAGGCTCAATAATGGCAGCCATCAGTTTTCCCATATTTACACTCTTCATCTTTTCGGACAATTCAGAACTAATGGGGTGGTTTTCGGTTGTAGCAGCCTTTTTGATTATCGCACTGCATTATAAAAACATCCGAAGACTGATACGCGGAAACGAGAAACAAATTTCTTTCAAGAAAAAACCTGATAAGAACTAAGGTTTACAGTACTTTGTGATTGATTCTTCGGCCTTTTTATTCCCCATTTCGGAGGCTTTATGATAATATTCGCAGGCCTGTGGCAATTTGTCCGACAGGCGGTAAACCTCAGCTAACAGATAAAGGGCGTCGCTATCGGATTTATTAATATCCAGCGCTTTCAGCGCATAGTTTCCTGCCAGTTTCCATTGTTGTTTCGACAAACATATCCAGCCGGCATTGATATAATTGTCGGTTTGCAGCGGAGCTATGGCAACAGCCCTGTCGATGCAAAGGACTGATTGACCGGGCTGGTCGGTTTGCATATAAAACCAGGCCAGATTCAGCCAGACACTGGCATCCGCAGCAGCTACTCCGGTCAGTGCGATAAAATCGGCCTTTGCATGTAATGTATCACCGGAATAAAAATATGCATACGCCCTGTTGGTCAGGGCAGGTAAATGATTGGGATTCTTCTCAATAACCCCTGTAAAATCGGCAATTGCCTGAGTATAACTTTTACGTGAGGCATAAGCCCTTCCCCGGTTTACATAGGCCTCAAGTCCGCCGGGATTCAGGCGTATTTCTTCGTTGAAATCGGCAATTGCAGCCTCAATATCTCCCTTTTGCTGCATAGCAAATGCCCGATTTCCATAAGCCTGATAATAAGTCGGGTTTAGCAAAATTGCCTTATTATAACATAAAATAGCTTCGTCGGTTTTGCCCATCTGCAATTGCGAAAAACCCAAATTATTCCATGCTTCGGCATAATATGGATTGTATCGGGTGGCAAGCTGAAAATCGGCACATGCCATTTGGGGGTTGTTGCGACTTAGATAAACCACACCCCTCCGGTTGTAAGCTAACGCCAAACTCGTATCGTTTTGCAGTGCCTTATTAAAATAATGCAAGGCCAGGCTATCGGCTGCAGCATTCCTGTAAATCTCTCCAATTTGTGTATAAGCCAGGGCGTGATGTCGGGGATTTTGCGTAAGTTTTAAAAACGAATTGAAATCGTTCAGTGCACTGTCGGGACGCAAAGCAGCCATATTGGCCAATCCCCGGTTGTATCGTGCCGAAAGATCATCTGGGTCGAGCTCAATGGCTTTATTCAGACAGACTATGGCACTGTCGGCATGTTGTCGAGCAAGAAAATCGCCTGCAATCAGGGTATAGGCAAACGAAATATCAGGATTCTTTTGTAAAACATCAGTAAATAGTGTTTTTGAATCCCTCCATGTCTTTGTCCGGCTATATGAAGAAAGTGTAGTAATAGCCACCAGAAAAACCAACAAAGTAACTGAAATGGCTTTGTGAACCTTCGAAAACAAATACTTTTCGAAAAGCACCGCAACCAACAAAGCCAGGCCCAAACCGGGAAGATAACTGTAACGGTCGGCAGCAATTACCCGCCCCTCGATGGGTATCAGGTGTAGGAATACCGAGATATTTATCAGAAAGAAAAACCAACCGGCGAGCAACAGTTTTGGCAGCTTTTTTCGGTAATAAATCAGTAAAAATGAAATTATTACAACCGCCACCAGTACTATTAAAAATAAATAAAAATAGGCTGGTAGGGTTCCATCAATTTTTACAGGATACGGGTATACGGCATTGAGTGGAAATGGAACAAAAAAATATCTGATATACAGCCACAGGGCTGCACCGGCAAGTAAAAAACGCTCGCTAAAGGTAAAAACAAAGCGGTTTTCGGGTAGGTCGCGCCAATAAGACAAATTTAGTTTCGATAATTCCGGAACTATGAAATATGCAATAAGTATTAGAATTCCAAAGGATATCAGCCATATAATCTTTCGATTAACCGAAAACAGTTTCTTTTCGATGTGCGGCATTGCCATGCTTAATATCAGTGAAACAGCGGGAACCAACGGGAAATTAATAAAAATTACCGCTGCCAGAATGAGAATCTTCTCAAGTATCGAAATCAGGCTGAATTTTCGTTCTGCCAAATAATCAAAAACAAAAAGACTCAACGGAACCATCAGGCCAGGCACTTTCGACAGTGATGCCCCTATTGCCATTATAAATGTAGCGGCCAGGTATAGCCTTTTGGTTGTATTTTTAAGATACTGTGAATAAAAAACAAAAGCGAGGAGCGAGAAAAATGCCATCATCAAGCCCTTAGTTTCCGAAATCCAGGCAACCGATTCAACCCGCTGCGGGTGAAGAGCAAAAAGAACAATTATCAACACTAAAACAAAGTTATTCTTCACAAACTGTCGTAGTAAAACCAAAACCAATACAACATTTAAAACGTGAAGCAGTAAATTCATTGCACGAAATGGCAGTGGATTGTTACCCCAAAGAGAATACAAGACCGAATAGCATGTAAGAGGAATAAAAGTGAACCGCTCCTGTTCAAAATTATGTTTAATTGTTTCGGAAGTTAAATGAGTTACATTGGGGTTTGCAGTGATTTGCATATTATCGTCCCAACTTAAAAAACCGAATTTCAATGTCTGAGTCCAAACCAATGCAAGCAATACAACTACAAGAATACCAATCATCCAAAGGCTCCTTCTTTTTTCAGAATCAGGGGCTATCCTTGATTTTATATATGGTTTTGTATTTGCCATTGAGGAACAAATGTAAAACAAAAATCAAATAATCAGATTTTGAAGCAACCTAACGTCAATTTTTCAGTCTTACCTGTGAAAATTATAACACGAAGTAGTGTTTTACGTAAATAATGCCACAAGAAATGAAGCAAAGGCAGTCAATACGTTTATATATTTGTTTTTACATCTTTTATATACATTACAATACGGTTTTTCAAAATTCAATAAATATTTTGGGATTTAACAATTATTTAACTACATTTGTTAGCAAACATAAATAACGACCGATATGAGATTGATTTCTACCATTTTAACTGTAATATTCGCTTTAACGATTACCTCGGCTTTTTCGCAGACCGAAGCCGACTGGAATCCTGTAGGCATTGCGGTTACAGGCAGTAATAGCTATAAGGGTATCGAAATACACTACAAATTCATCGACTGCAACGGTGAACAGACATGTGTAATAAGGATTATTAACCACAACGAAAACAATGTTGAAGTTGAATGGCGGAATGGCATTTTCACCAACGAATCGGTTTGGATTGAGGATACAGAGACAACACGAAAGCAAGTAATCGGTGCGAAATCAGAGGTTTATGGAATATGCAACGACGAAAACCTAAGTTTTCCGTTGAAACAACTGATTGACAAGCCTGAAAACGCTGTCAGGTTCAGGGCATTTTCACTTAAAGTTGTAATTTTAAATTAAATAATATATATTAATAAAATTATTATATAATGAAGCACATTTACTTAATTATCCTCGCATCAACCATACTTATCACGGCATTTGTCACCGATGCATATGGTCAAACTGCCACTACAACAGTTACTTATTCAGGATTTCAAGCGTGCGGCGGGTGTACTGTGTGCGGCGCAGACTATTGGTGTACCAATACCCCCGGCAGCTACTGCGGGGATACGCCTCCCTGCCAGTCAAAAACATTTTTTGATCCTGTTCCTGCAGGTCACGTGGTGACGAGTGTTACCATAAATTACTATACAGCCAGTTGCGAGGGCGCATCATTTGTTGCGTCAATCAATAGCTTTTCAGTGCCAATGGCGTGGGATGGAGCGTCCGGTTGCTTATGCGATGACCTGCCATGCATGATGACAACTTCGGTATCGGCAAATTATCCATGCGGTATGCCGGGATACAATTACGGAGGCAACAACACTTTCAATCTTTGCTCGTCCGGCCCCATGTGTATCAATCGCGCAGTGCTCATTTTCACGTATGTTGACCCCGATGTGATTACCCCAAATATTACGGCTTCCGGACCATTGTCATTCTGTGCAGGAGGAAGTGTTGTTCTTGATGCCGGTAGTGGGTATCCATCGTATAGTTGGAACACGGGGGCTACATCGCAAACCATTACCGCAACTACGGCTGGCACATATAGCGTAACTGTTTCGAGTTCTACAGGCTGCACCACAGGTTCCAGCTCTGTGAATGTCAGCATCGCGCCATTTGTTACACCAACATTCACCCAGTTGGGGCCCTACTGTATGGGGGCATCGCCCGGGGCGCTGCCAACTACCTCAACAAATGGTATCACAGGAAGCTGGAGTCCGGCCACCATTAGTACAGCTGCAGTCGGAAACACAGTGTACACCTTTACTCCCAATGCAGGTCAATGTGCCTCGAACACTACCATGACAGTTACGGTCAATGCAAGCCCTACACCCACCTTTAGTGCATTGGGACCCTATTGCACGGGTCAGGCACCCGGCACCCTGCCGACCACTTCCACCAACGGGGTTACAGGTACATGGAGTCCTGCTACGATAAACACATCGACACCCGGAACGGCAACCTATACATTTACTCCAACCGCAGGTCAGTGTGCATCAACAGCAACCATGAATATCACCACCCGTCAAAATCCCGTACCAACGGCTACGATACATGGTAATCCATCCTGCTCAGGCAGCACCGATGGCAGCATTGTGGTAAGTGTTTCAGGCGGAACAACTCCCTATTCCTTTTTGTGGAATACCGGAGCTGTGACACAGGATTTATTTAATGTAGGGGCAGGCAATTACTCACTGGTGGTAACCGATTTTTATGGTTGCACCGGTTCGACAGCCGCAACACTTTCTCAACCCAATCCGGTAGTTGGATCCGTTGTTTCAGTAACACCCTGTGTATGCAATACACTTGGGAGCGCAACCGTTTCAGCAGTTGGCGGAACAGGACCATATACCTTTACATGGCCTGCATCAGCAGGTGGTGTAGTCGGGGCTACGGCCAACAACCTGGCAGCAGGGAATTATACTGTTTCGGTGGTTGATCAATTGGGGTGTAGCACGACTATTCCGGTTACCGTCGGAACTTCCGGCAGTGTGGGGGCAAGCTTGGGCACTGTAAATAATATTTCATGTTTTGGACAAAACAACGGCAGTATTGCGCTTACCATTACGCCCGGTACAGCACCCTACACCATTAACTGGGGCAGTGGTACTGCATCAACGGCGTCCACAAGCTATACGATCAGCAACCTTTCTGCCGGCAATTACAATATTACCGTAAGCGACCTGAATGGCTGCTCAACCACACTGAATAACATCACTATTTCGGAACCAACAGCTCTATCGGCATCGGTAGCATCAATCAATCATGTTACCTGCAACGGCCTTAGTAACGGGTCTGCATCAATTTCGGTGAGTGGTGGCACTCCGGGTTATACTTTCGTATGGAACCCCGCATGGGTTTCGGGTCAGAACCCGACAGGTCTCAGTGCCGGTAGTTATTCAGTAACTGTTTCTGATTCTCATAATTGCACGGCCTCACAATCGTTTACAATTAACGAAAACAGCGATATTGTGGTGTCTGTAACAACTCAAAATGCAGCCTGTTTTGGCGAAACCGGTTCTGCTACCGTACAGGTGGTAAGTGGAGGAACTCCACCCTATAGCATTCTCTGGCAGGATAACAGTACCCAGTTTACCAATAACAATATCCCGGCAGGTACCAATTTCGGATACACCGTTAGCGATAATTTGGGATGTTCCTATTCCAGTACACTAAGCATAACTGAGCCGGCATTACTGACTTCGGTTGTTTCTGGAGTGGATGTTACCTGCGGTGGTGGCAACAACGGCTCGGCCAGTGTAAATGTAACGGGTGGCGGAACACCTCCCTACTTCTATCACTGGAGCAACAACAGTCCAAATCCGATGATCGGATATTTAGTAGCAGGCACCTATTACGTTACAGTAACCGATTATAACGGATGTACCAACACCCATTCGGTTACTATAAACGAACCTCAGGCGCTGAGCGTTACAGCAAGCAGTTCACCATTGGTGTGCGGACAAAATGCAGGTTCTGCAACCGCTTCAGCATCGGGTGGAACACCACCATACACCTACCTTTGGTCAAATAGTTTCAGTGGTGCTTCGGTGTCCAATCTGCTGACAGGGAATTATTCGGTAACTGCCACTGATCAGCATGGATGTACAGCATTGGCCGGTACTGTGGTTACACTGACCGGAATAATAAACCCGACAATCAGTCAGTTACAACAGATATCGTGCTTCGGTTCTGCTAACGGAGTGCTTAGTGCAAGTGCTGCAGATGCACAAAACCCTGTATCCTATCACTGGTCGAATAATTCCATCCAACAAACCATTTCGAATCTGCCGGTTGGAAGCTACACGGTAACAATCAACGACAACTGGGGATGCACAGGAACAGCGAGCATGAGTATTACGCAACCTACCGAGATAGTTATAAACTCAACAGTTCAAAACGTACGGTGCCGTGGCGGAGCCGATGGAACAATCAATGTATCTGCCAGCGGAGGTAATTCACCCTACACCTATAATTGGACAACCGGTTCACACCAGACATTTTTGCAGGGTTTACCCGGTGGTACTTACACGGTAACAGTTACTGATGCTCAGAATTGTCAAAAGACTCACACGGCGATTATTGGAGAACCCCTGATGCCGGTTACAATACATGCCTTAATTAATAATGTAAGCTGCTATGGCGGTAACGACGGGAGCATTTTAATGAATGCCAGCGGCGGCACGGCTCCTTTCGCTTATAGTTGCAACAACCATGGCATTCCTCAGGGCCAGTCATCCGTTGGTTCATTGAGTACAGGGGAATATATGCTGGTTGTTTCCGACAACTATGGTTGCACCGACGATACGATTGTAAACATCATTGAACCTGCACAAATTACTGTAAGCACTGTGCTGAGCGACCCGACATGTATCGGTAACAACGATGGTGCCATTGCCATTGTGGCAGCCGGAGGTACAGAACCCTACAGATATCTGTGGGAAACCAACACCTTTAACCTGCCATTTTTTGATGGTCTGGGCGAAGGTAGTTACACCTTTGCGGTGGTCGATTATAATGATTGTCGAGTAAATGTCGGACCATTGATTCTTGAAGACGATCCGGTAAGTTGTATCCGCATACCGGATGCTTTTACACCGAATGCTGATGGGGTAAACGACACATGGATTATCGAAAACATCGAGATGTTTCCAA
>JAGOEF010000181.1 GCA_017997855.1 Bacteroidales bacterium | reverse complement strand
CTTGACAATACCGAAAATATGGTCGGTAAAATTCTTGCAAAGTTACATACTCCCGAAGATCTGAAAAATGTGCAGTTTTTTATTGAAAGTGCCCGTAGTGGACTTGTTGGCAACGACAGCGAAATTGAACTGGCAATAAAAACCCCTCAGGGATTAAAACACCTTATCAGTAAAAACACACTCATTCGTGAGACAGATGGCAAAGCCGCCGGTGTTTTTGGCGTAATTCAGGATATTACCGGTCAGAAACAGTTGGAAATTGAGCTTCGTCATGCAAAAGAGAAAGCTGAAGAAAGCGATAAATTAAAAACGGCTTTTCTGGCTAATATGAGCCACGAAATAAGAACGCCACTCAACTCCATTGTGGGATTCTCGGGTTTGTTGGGCAGCGACCTGTTCGACGATGAGCGGAAAGCTGAGTTTATCAAACGCATCGAGTTCAACAGCAATCACTTGCTGAACCTCATTAACGATATTATCGATTTTGCCAAAATCGAATCAGGATCAGTTGTTGTTCAGTACGAGGATGTACTTCTCAGGGAACTCCTCGAAGGAGTTGCCGATTCAATTAAAGTTAATTGTCCTTCGCAGTTGAGTTTCGATACCAACTTTAAAACAGTCCCAAAATCTTTCGTTTTCAAAACCGACAGGGTGAAGCTGGTTCAGGTAATTACCAATCTGCTTGCGAATGCCTTTAAGTTTACCGAAAAAGGCTCGGTAAATTTCAGTTGCATCAAAAAACAGAAGAAGATTGAAATTGTTGTTGCAGATACAGGCATTGGAATCGAAGCCCGTGATTTGGAGCGTGTTTTCGACCGGTTCTTTCAGACCAATCAGTTGAAGACCGGAACAGGTCTGGGGCTGGCAATTTGTAAGTCGCTCGTATTGGCAATGGGAGGTCAGATTTCCGCTGCTTCCAAACCCGGTAGCGGGAGCGTATTTACAATAAGTTTACCCATAAACTGATTTTCATGCGATTTTTATTCGTTATGGTTTTCGTTGTACTCGTCCGATTTGCTTTCGGTCAGAGCTACAATAATTTTATCGTGATAAGCGATATTGATGATACTTACAAAATTACAAATACCACATCGGGCTTTACAGCATTTACCAATGCCATGTTCAGCACCCGGGTTTTTGCCGGAAGCACCGAGATGTATAATCTGATGAAGCAGGAAGGGGCACGACTGTATTTCGTTTCGAATACACCCACCATCATTGCATGGCGTGTAAAAAAGCTGATTCGGGAAAACGGAGTGAGATGTGATGGATATTTTTTAAGAACTGCCGGTGAACCCGGTATTAAGCATAAAATTGAAACTATCCGCAGCATTGTGGATAGTTGCCCGGGAACACGTCTGATTTTGATTGGCGACAACAGCGAAAATGACGAACTCGTTTACGACAGTATTGCCGGTTTGTATCCCGGCAGGGTGGCCGCTGTATATATCAGACCGGTGAAAGATTTGCCGAGAATCTGTACTCAGTACGTGTATTTTAGCGCTGTAGATATCGCCTTTTACGAATGCGAGAATGAGCGTTTGAATGAAACTCAGGTTGAAAAAGTGTTCGATGCGGTGCAAGCTGCCGACATGCTGCAGATTGTACCGGGGTTTATTCCTGTTAACGAAAAAATATTGTTGAATGAGGTCGCCGGATGTTTTTATCCACATTGCCTGTTTAAAAATAAAACGCTCGAAAGGGTTCTTGATGTGTATAAACATAGGTAGGCATGCAATTTGTATCGCCTGTTTTTTGTATTTTTGGGCGCTAAATATTAAATTCGGCAACATGAAACGATGTTTACTGATTTTTTCAATAATACTTTCAAGCCTGGCTGTTTATTCACAAGCGGTGGAAATCTCAAGTGTTAAAACACAGATTGACGGCAAATCGTACTATCTGCACACTATAAAACAAGGACAAACCTTATACGGTATTAGCAAGGCATATGGCGTTTCGGTTGAAGAATTAACGACCGTTAACCCTGAAACCAGCAAAGGCTTGAAGGTGGGTCAGATAATTAAAGTACCCGATACCAAAACTCCGCAAGTAACCGATAAGAACAACCAGCAGCCAGCTAAAATCGAAGGTGTCGAACATATTGTTCAGCGCGGTGAAACGGTGTATGGTATTTGCCGTATGTACAACCTTACTGTCGAGAAATTATACAAGTCAAATCCTAAAATTCAGGAACAGGGTTTGAAACCCGGCGATATTTTAATAATTCCCGAAAGCGATGTGGTCGAAAATCAACCTGTGCAGCCTCCGGTTGACAAACCTGTCGAAGTTCAGCGTGACGATTCAATCGCTTTTTCGAATCACGAGGTTAAAAGGGGAGAAACCCTCTACAGTATAGCTAAACAATACAAAGTTACCGAATCGGACATTCTCAATGCCAACGACGGACTAAATCCATCGAAATTAAAAACAGGGCAGGTAATCAGAATTCCACGCGAAGCCGATCCAAAAACACAATTTCCAAAAAACGATACCACAACACAGGTAACTCCGCCCGATAACCATGTGCAGGAGTCTGTACCGCAACAGGTCGATGCGATTGACTATAGTCCGAAGTCCGAAATGAATATTGTGGTCATGCTTCCTTTCGATATTTACACAAATACACGTAACTGGTACAATCAGGAAACCGCTAAAAAAGAATTTTCGACGCTGCCTCTCAACGAAATGATGCTCGCATACTATTCGGGATGCCTGATGGCGTTCGACAGCCTTAAAAACAACGGTTTAAAAGTGAATGTTCATGTGTTTGATACAGGGGCAGATACGGTGCTTTTGAGTGCTTTGCTCGAAAAAGACGTTGTGGTGAATGCTGATATTATCATAGGGCCTGTGTACACCAAGCAACTGAAATTTATAAAAGATCGTATTTCGAAGAAGTGTATTCTGGTGAGTCCGTTCTCTGATTATGAGAAAGTAGACATGGGAGCCACGTCGGTTATCTGGAATAATCCGGGTAAAATTGGCAGATTTTATGCAATTTCTTCATACGCCGCGTTGAATCCGCAACAGCGATATATTATCGTTTACAACAACAACGACTTAGCCCGCAAAGAAGCCCTTGAACTGAAGGATGAGATGCAGCGTGCTGCGGTTGCCAAAAACCATGGCGATAGCATTTATATTGCCGTTATATCCTATTCCGAAGCCAGTGGGACTGCATTATCGGCACTCATGTCACAATCGACTCTGAATGTGGTTATCTGCAACGAAAAAACCGAGGCCCAGGTGTCGAGCCTGATGTCGAAACTCGTTCAGATTAAAAAAACGGATATTTGCCTGTTGGGTGAATTATCATGGCTCGACTACCGGAGTATTGATGCCGGTTATTATAATGCCCTGGGTTTTGCCTATACCACACCCTATTGGATTGATTATACAAAACCTTCAGTAAAAAACTTTGTTTACCGCTATCGCGAAACTTTTGTTGCAGAACCGCTTTCATACTCGTTTGCAGCCTACGACCAGATGTTGTATTTGCTCGACTGCTACACGAAATTTGGAACAGACATCAAGCAATATCCTCATAAACCAGCCAACTCAAATACATTGGCAACGCGATTCGATTTTGTTAATATCGAAGGATCGCGTCAATACATTCAGAAACATTGCAATATCCTTGGTTTTGATGAGGATTTTAACACAATTCAACTTTTCCCTGTTCAATAATAATTTGAGCTTATTTTGTATCTTTCAAAAATTGCATTATTTTTATGCGGGTTAAACTATTCAGATTGCAATTAAGCAACTAATATGTTTTTCCATCGTCTTTGAAATTGATTAAATGTTTTGAATTGCAGCATTTGTAAGTGAGTAATAATGTTAAAAACCACACCAAAATAATTGCTTATGAGATATTCTATACTAAGGAAAAATACCATCAAAAGTAGTTTGGTAATTTTTATATTATTGGTAACGAACGGGCTGCAGGCATTTTCGCAATGTGGAGGCGGAGGAACCCTGACCGGAAATCTCACAATGCTTCCCACTTTTCAGACAATTCCGGTGAATGCGGGTCAGCGTTACACTTTTACAGGATATGCACAAACTACCTATGTTTTTTCGTTTTGTACAGGTGGCGGGGCTACCACCATCGACACCCAGCTGGAAATCTGCAATCAGGCCGGAACCGTGGTTTATGCCTATAATGATGACTTCTGTAACTTCGCATCCGAATTAATATGGATAGCTCCGGCTAACGGAACCTACAGCGTGGTTATTCATCAGCATTATTGCCAGAATAATGGCACCAATGCAGGGACATTGGCCTATATGACAATTACCCCGCCCAATGCCCAGGATTGCCTGGGGGCGATACCATTGTGCTTCAATACATATTTCACTAACAACTCTTATTCAGGAACAGGTCATTATACCGGCGAAATTCCAGATTACCCGGGTGCAAATTCAG
>JAGOEF010000180.1 GCA_017997855.1 Bacteroidales bacterium | reverse complement strand
CACAGGGCATAGCAATTGGCCGATGTTTTTAAAAGCAGTCGTACATGTTGCAGTGCAACAATTGCGTCGCTGTTATTGAATTTATAACCGGCCTCCATACGTAGTTGAAAGTACAAATATAGTACTTAATTCATTATTATCAAAATTAATTAATGAATTTTTCATAAATATAATGAATTTTCATCAACGGTTCATTCACAACACAATTCACTTAATTGATAAACCAATTCGCTGATTTATAGCGTTATTTGCAGAAAAAGAAAGTCATGAACTATCTGATAATTATCGCAGCAACAACCATTTTAATTCAAGGAATCATAAAATTAATTCACCTATCGATTAAGCATCATGAAAAACAATAATTCACACAGTTTGCTGGTTTTTGCCGGCACCTATCGGGTAATAATCCACACTCCCGACGGAACCCAAAAGCAATACCCGCTTCATAAAAACGGCGTTAACGGAGCTGACTTTAGGGCATATCACCGGTTTCTGCACATGATACTGAAAAAATACAGTGGCACACAATGTCGCATTGTGCTGGTTGCCGATACCGAGTATTCACGAATCAGAGAAGAGTATCTTACCCCGGCCATCGAAAAATCTCGGGCGTATGCTCAGGTTTCCGAACGACAGGTGCAGCGGCATTATCAGAGTGCAGTAATGCCAGTGCCTGATCAGGCAGTCGCACCAGAGGGAGGGGTATACCGCATCAGCTACCGGAGCGAATGGGACTCCGCGTTTCAATCAGAGATAATCGACAAACTTGCAGGTAGTTACAGTTCTTTTAAAGCCATCGCAATGCATGAATGGCTGGCACTGAAAAACAACATTTCGGAGCAATTGGTCATGCTGGTAAAAAGCACCGAAACGGTGATAATAAAGTATGAGGCCTCGAAACCCATATTGCTGGCAAGGCTGAAAAACAGGGGAATAAAAGAACTTACTGCGCAAATTGCGCATTGTTTCGAAATACCTAAGGATATTGCAGTGAAACTTTATTTAAACTATGGCAATGTATTGTTAAATAAGAATTTAAAAGATGTAGTTATCGACATTCCATTGCCCGAATCACAAGTACGTGAGGTAGTTCTGAGCGACCTGATATTCCTGATTCAGCAGTATTTTATCGGGCTGTTCAAGGCTGCCGGTATTGCGGCACGCTCCAAACAAATAGGCGTTCATGGCTCTGAGCTGATTGTTTACGGAAAACATGTCAATCACATGCGGCTGGGTGAACTGGCTTCATTATATTTTTCGAACGACTGCAGGCTGGCTGGCTGCGAATACGAACCCGATTTCGGAGTTTTCGGGAAAATAACTGCTTCACCCATCAACACAGCATTAGCTGACAATACAGAGGCGATTGTTCAAAGCGAACCCCAATCTGTTTCTGATGATTTACCGGCCGAAACGGCCATAAAAAAGCCATTCCTGAACCGCATGATACAACGGATACGCTCGGAATGGCAGTTTTTTATCAATGAGCCCGAAAAAGGCTTTATTTCATTACAAGAATAAAGCCGCTGCCATGAACATTATTGATTTCGATGCCATCGATGTCTTTAAAGTATTTACGGAGCTTGGTAATGTAAACATCCATACTCCGGGCATTAAAGTAATTGTCGTCACCCCAGATTTGTTTGAGTGCGTGATTGCGGTCGAGAACATGGTTTTTGTTTACATAAAGCATTTTGAGCAGATCCGATTCTCTGGGAGTCAGCCTGAAGGCGTTATCACCGGCGGTTAAAGTCCGCAGCTTATGATCGAAGTTGTATGGACCAATTTCGAGTGTTTCGGGCAGGTCGTCGTAGTTTTCTTTATTCCTGCGCAGAATGGCTTTCAGCTTGTGGAGCAACACATCCGAATCGAAAGGCTTGGTCAGGTAATCATCGGCACCCACTTCAAATCCGCGCAACACATCTTCTTTCAGCGATTTGGCTGTGAGAAAAATCAGGGGAATACCTTCGTCAATTTTGCGGATATCCACCGCAATACTGAAGCCGTCTTTGTTGGGCAACATCACATCGAGAACACACAAATCGAAACTTCCGTTGCGGAATACAGGCACAGCACGTGCTCCATCGTTTACCAGAGTTACCTCATAATCGTTTATTTCGAGATACGATTTAAGTACCGTTCCGAAATTAATGTCGTCTTCGACCAGTAAAATTTTATCTTTTTTCATAATTACAGTGTTTCGGGTTATTTATCGGGTTTATGTTTGTTGCATGGGTAAAATTATCGTAAAAGTACTTCCCCGGCTGGCCTGGCTTTTAATCTGAATATCGCCCTTGTGTGCCATCACAATTTCGCGAACATAATTCAAACCCAGTCCAAAGCCCTTTATATTGTGGATATTTCCGGTTGAAGCCCTGTAGAATTTGTCGAATACCTTATTCTGGACTTCTTTGTTCATTCCAATGCCTTTGTCCTCTACTTCAAAAACAAACTGGCCATTGCGGTTGTATGAATACACGGTAATATCCGGGGCATCGGTCGAATACTTGTTCGCATTGTCGAGCAGGTTATTCACCACATTCATCAGGGTATCCTTGTCAGCTGTAATAACATGCTTCTCGGCCTTAAGTACGGCGCGTATTCTGCCTTCTCGTTCTGCAATAATCAGTTCAATATTGCTCACAGCATCAGTGATGAGCTCATGCATATCGACCGGTTCTTTCTTAAGTTTCAGGCTTTCGCGATCGAGGAGGGCCATTTGCAGCACCTGTTCCACATGTTGATTCATGCGCTGGGTTTCCTGACTGATGATATCGGTAAACTTCTCGACCACCGCCTGATTTTCACGGATTTTCGGGTTTTTAATGGAGGCTGCTGCCAATTGAATGGTTGCCAGTGGCGTTTTAAACTCATGGGTCATGTTGTTGATGAAGTCGTTCTTGATGTCGGTAAGCTTTTTCTGCCTGATAACTGTCATCAGTGTTATCCCAAATGTAATGATGATAATGAGTGTAAACACTACCGAGGTCAGTATCTGCGCATAGATACCTTCGAGAACATACTTCCGCTTGTTGGGGAAATACACGTACAGCGCATCGGGGTTCGACAAAATATTGCCGGGTGTAAGATTTATCTTGTATGCATCTTCCGACATGCTGTCGCTGAAATTATCGGAGCGGATTTTAATTTCCTGATTCCCGTTGAGCACCGCAAACTCGAAATCGAGATCGAGACCCTGCTGACTGAGTTCCTTCTGAATAACCGTTTCAATAAATGCTTTGTCGAACCGTGATTCAATGGGCCTGCGCCTGATTTCGTACTCTTTCTCGATTTCCGAAATCAACGCGTCAAAGTCAATATTGGTGTTTCCGGAGTTTTCACTGAAATACTGCTCCAACACCGAATACGATAAAAAACCATCAGGTGTAAGTGCATTCGAAAATTCCACGACATGCGTACCTCCATTCGCCGAACTAATCGAAATACTGAAATTCCCGCCCGAAAACCCTTGCGATGCAGGATTGAAACTGCCATGGGTCATATTGGGATCAACCGGATAAGTACTGTCGGGGTACTGGCTTTTTCCGGCCTGCATTTTATCGTACACAAAAAACAGGGCATCCTGCTTTTCGAGGCGGCGTAATGCCTGTGCCAGGGCTTCGCGCACACCCCGGTCAACCAATTCACTCTTTTCGTTGTACGACCTGATGATGTGCCCGCCCTGCATCGTAATAATCAGCAACAACGACACCGACATCAGTGCAACAATAAAATATAGTATCCGCTTCTTTTTCATCGCATTACAAAAATAGTCATTTGTTAACCAAAGGCAATAGCATTTAACAGAACATTAAGAAGATTAGAAATATTTATAATTCTCATAGATTTATGTCATTATGTCGTTATTATTTATAAATAAATGCCATTTTGGCATCTATAATCAAGTGGTTCTTATTTTGTATGCGGCTTTTAAAAATATTTTACAACATGAACTTTGATAATTTTACCATCAAATCGCAGGAAGCCATACAACGGGCAGCCGATCTGGCGCGTACAACAAAGAATCAGGCCGTCGAAACCGGCCATTTATTGATGGCCATACTCGAAACAGGAGAACATCTGACACGGGGGATCTTTGGCCGAATGGGAATCGACGCTGAGGCGTTTAAGAACATACTGGGCTCCATACTCCAATCGTATCCAAAAGTCGAAGGGGGCGAAATTTATCTATCGAAAGGATGCCATGAGGCTATCAACCGGAGTAAAAGTTTGCTCAAACAATTCGGCGATAGCTACGTTTCGCCCGAACATCTAATACTGGCTTTATTGAAATCGGGCGACATTGTTTCATCAATGATGCGCGATGCGGGTATCAGCGAAGACCAGTTAATGAAAGCCATTGCAGATATTCGTAAAGGTACGGTGGTAAATTCGCCTACTGCCGAAGAAAGCTACGATGCTCTGTCGCGATATGCGTTAAACCTCAACC